>DGNZ01000194.1 GCA_002389175.1 Rhodospirillaceae bacterium UBA4479
CAGTAAGAGCGGCGGCGCGCTTCAGCTAGAAATTGAAGCGAGAATAAAGAGGGCGTTCATTTAGGGCCTGTACAATCAATCTAACCCAACACCCAGCCTGCGTAGCGCCTTAAGCGGACCTGAGTGGCGCCAGCAGGCAAACAGCCGCCTAACCGCATGTCAAACCAAACATGTTTGCAGCGACGCGTAGACGTGCGGGCGCGTGGCGAAACTGCAAGGGTTTTGTTAATCAAGTACGTAAAAACCCACACTGCCCATTTCAACAAAGTTTAATCTGATAGATGCCCTCATCCATGATAATATGGAGTGCGGCTGCGCTGCAGAGATTTAGAAATCCATTCTTCGATTTTTTCTTTTTGCGCACCAGAATACCCGGAAACTGTTTTGGGGTTCAAAATGTGTTTTTGGGGATCAAAGACGTATGGTCCCCGCGCCGACTTTTCCTTTACCCAAACGGCACAAATTTCCTGTGACTCATCTAATTCTGCAATGTAATGTACCATGAAACTCTCACCCAGGCTGTAACAGTAATATGACGATATGGAAGTTTTTCCGATTCGCCAACACAGTTCAGCTGCTCAGAATGAAAGTGCAATAATGGTCAGAACCAAGGTAGTAATTTAATGTAAAAGTGGCAAAGATTTATCTCGTTCGAGTCCAGTCCCCTTAAGCGCCAGCGTGACATGATACAGCATGGTAATTGCCTCCTCATGCTTAATCGGCAAGTCTTGAGCAGCAATTGGTGCGCCAATATTGACACAATACGGTTGGCGGTACTTGTTCAGCGTTTCGTGAAAAAGCGTAATGTCGCGTAAGCTTGGGTGAACCAAATCAAGAAGGTAGAAGAGCGCCGAATTGCGCGCTTCTATCCGCACCGGAATAATAGGCAAACCGAATTTACGTGCAAAAGTTACAGGTGATGACATCCATTGGCGCTCATAGAGTCGAAGACCACGCCGTTCAGCCAATCGCCCTGAAGGAAAAATTACGCCTAGCCTACCTGCTTCAACTGCTTGTTTTGTGTACGCCATCGTCGCACGTGTTTTAGAATGGGTGCGTCGATCGATCCTCCATTCAACGGCTGCAATCATATCCTCCATCTGCGGCATGATGCGCAATATATCACTATTCGCAAAGAAATAGGTATCGGGCCGCTTTGCTGTGAGCAACTGACTCAATATGATTCCGTCAGCAATACCTGTAGGATGATTGGCTACAATCAGCGCTGGGCCTGATGCGGGAATACGGTCAAGCCCAGTGCACGTGACCTGCTGTGCCAGAAGCTGTCCCACATAATCCATTATCTTTTTGCTAGGCCATTCCTGCATCTTGGCTGCAAGATCGACGGTTTCGTCGTAGCTTAAGAGGCTATAAAGACAAGAGCGGATTGCACGTGTATGCATACCCGGTTTTGACAGCCATTTGGCGCGTTCTTCAAGCAATGTAGCTATACGATCCCTCATGTTTAAAAAATAGCACCGCACTGTAACAGCTGTATGACGTTTGGAGCATTTTGATCGGTGCTGTCATCCAGACGAAAACTTGCATCGGATTGCTGGCGCAGCCTGGATCTATGCGCTCAATAATTGACACCACACGGCGAAAGCAGCGACTCGATTGAGCTTAAAATTGTTGCATGAGTAAATAATGGATTTGCCAACCCAACTCGTAAACCCTCGCCAGAAGCTCCGGCGCCCAACCGACAAAGAGGTTGATTGCGTGTAGTGGTCCACAGGTGTGGCGCAGGTAACAAAGCTTTACTCTATCGTTTTCACAAAATTTTTATGAAACTGTCACTTACTTGTTACGCCAAGAAGCTATTGCCATTTTAGAACTCCGTTTGAAAAGGAAAACTAAATGATCTTTCGCTCACTAACCTTGGCATCTGCCATCGCGATGTTCGCGGTCCCCACATTCGCGCAAGAGATGAACTTTAATCGTATCGCGTCGTTTCAAGTGGCAGAAAATTTGCCCGATGCGGAAGAAACATCTTCTGAGATTATTGATGCAACCGCCGACGGTATGACGCTCGTTTACACCGACAGTCCAGGAAACTCGATCGGCTTTATCGACATAGCTGATCCGAGAAATCCAAAAGCCGCAGGTGTCTTTATGCCAGCCGGCGAGCCAACATCAGTATCTGTAATCGGCAACTTTGCAATCGCTGGAGTGAACACATCAAAAAGTTACACACAGCCGTCCGGCTATCTGGTGGAGGTCGATGTTCGAACCCGCACAGAGGTGGGCCGCTGCACTCTACCGGGCCAGCCGGACAGTGTGGACATTGCTCCTGATGGGTCTTTCCTAGCGGTAGCAATTGAAAATGAGCGGGATGAAGACCTTGGCAATGGCCGTGTAGGTCAGTTGCCAGCCGGTTCTGTTTTCATGGTGGACCTGACCGCCGAAGGCCGCGTTGCATGTGACACAGCACGCGTGGCAGATATCACTGGACTGGCAGACATCGCGCCACAAGATCCAGAACCAGAGTTTGTGTCGATCAATGCCAAAAATGAAGTGGCGGTAAGCCTTCAAGAAAACAACCATATCATCGTGCTGTCCTCTGATGGTACAGTTATCAATCACTTCTCAGCTGGTGAAGTCACACTCGAGGGTGTCGATACTGACGAGGAGGGTGCGTTGGTCTTTGCCAAGACAATTACCGTACCGAGGGAACCGGACAGCATCGTTTGGATCGACAACACACACATTGCTACGGCGAACGAAGGTGACATGGACGGCGGCTCACGCGGTTGGACTATTTTTAGCAAAACGGGCGATATCATCTACGAATCGGGCATGTCCTTTGAACATGCTATCATTTCTTTGGGTCATTACCCTGAAAAGCGTTCTGGCAATAAAGGCGTTGAGCCTGAAAGCGTGACCTATGGCGTCTATGACAACACGCACTTCGTATTTGTCGGCGCAGAGCGTTCCTCAATTGTGGGCGTGTATGACGTAACTAACCCAGCGGTACCTATGTTGAGGCAAATGTTGCCTTCCGGTATCGGTCCAGAAGGTTTCGTTACCATTCCAGAACGTAATCTGTTGATCTCTGCTAACGAGGTTGATGATGAAGGCCCGCGTTCACACGTCATGGTCTTTGAATATCAGTCCGCAAAGGCAGTCTATCCTCACCTTACATCAGCAGGTATGGAAGAATTGACCGGCTGGGGTGCAATCTCCGGCCAGGTCATGGCAAAGGACGGTATGATTTACGCTGTTTCAGACAGTTTTTATGCAATGCAACCAACTATTTTTCAAATTGATGTGTCGCAAACACCAGCACAAATTGTGGATGCCATCCGAGTGACACGCGCGGGGCAGCCGGCGCAACTACTCGATATGGAAGGCATCGCAATGGACGGCAACGGCGGTTTCTGGATCGCTTCCGAAGGTCGCCCGGACCGCTTGGTGCCGCACGCGCTGTATCATGTCGGTCCGGACGGCGAAATTGCTGACTATGTCCCATTACCAGACACGCTGCGTGCTGTTGAAAAACGTCACGGGTTCGAGGGTATAACTCGAGTTGGAAACATGCTCTATGTTGCTGTTCAACGTCCTTGGAAAGACGATCCTGATCATCACGCCAAAGTTCTGGGCTATAACCTGAAAACCAAGAAGTGGTCCGTGATCCACTACCCTTTGACACAAGTTACAACGGGTTGGGTCGGTCTTTCAGAAATTGTAGCACATAACGATCACCTCTATTTCATTGAGCGGGATAATCAGCATGACCAACGTTCGGTTACAAAGCAGATCACGCGCGTGTCTATGGATGCTATGAACGCGATGGTTGCCCTAGGCGAAACTCCAGCTGTGCTGGACCCGGAGTTTGTTGTTGATTTGCTGCCATATCTGACATCAACCGGCGGTTATGTTCTCGACAAGGTCGAAGGCCTCGCGATTGCCGAAGACGGCACCTTGTGGGTGTCGACGGACAACGACGGTGTCGACGGCCATTCAGGCGAGACTATGTTATTCTCTGTTCAACCCTAATGTACGTCACAAAAAGCTAAACCTTGCGCCCGCAACAACTATCTGCGGGCGCATTTTTTTAACCATGCCTTAAGGATAATTTGGATTTTCGAAACAAACCGCACACTGGAGACGCGGATTTGATGCCACCCAATGATTATAATCGGAGCTATCAGACGAATGAGAACTCGCATCGGATTGCTGGCGCAGCCGGAATCTACGCGCTCAATAACTGAGGCCACTCAGTAAGAGCGGCGGTTGGATTGAACTAGCAATTGTCTCGTGAGTAGAAGTGGCGCTCCTGAAGGTCCCACACGGCCAACCTAACCCCAAGCTCAGCCTTTTTAGCGCCTTCAGTGAACCACAGTGGCACCAGCAGGAAAATAGCCGCGTAACCGCATGCCAAACCGCACACGTTTGCATCGACGCGCAGGCGCGTGGCGGAAATGGGCAGTCATACAGGCACCTACCAATCTAAAAGTAAAACTAGATTTAGTTTCAAAATAACTCCTATTTTAGTTATGGTGATAAAAGAAAAGGAAAACTCAAATGTTTGCTACTTTTACTGATTGGGAATTTGCGGATATGGATGCCATGGTGTCGACGGGCAACGCTATGTGGCCAAAAGTCCAGGCTGCTGGCGCCCTCAGCTTTAAAGCCACTGCAACCGGTAAAAACACGGCAAGAACAATGATTGTTTGGCCGGATGCGGCGACAGCACACGCAGCCATTGAAGGTTTAAGAGCCGCCGCGATGGCCATGACCGATACAAAAGCTACTGCAACTACTGCGGGCGACTTGATGTTGGATTTTAGTTAAAAGTCAGAGTTCACATATGTGCCTTAATAGGCGCTGCTTACACGGCGCCTATTAAATTTGGGTTCACTGGTGCTGATTGAGATTTTTCTGCGTCCGCAGCATCCAACTCATCCAATACGTTTGCTTTGATTTGTTCGACAAAAGTCTCACGGGTGAAGCCAATGTCTTCTAGCTGGCGATCACTCATGTATTGCAATGCTTGCATTGCAGCTGACGTCTGACGGGCTAAAACCATCGCCCT
>DGNZ01000190.1 GCA_002389175.1 Rhodospirillaceae bacterium UBA4479
GACAATGCGCCATTGACGTTTTTGACCATCGGACGTGCGGCCATTGTCTTGATCCAGTTGATTATTTTGGTGATGGGCACGCACGAAATCATTGGGCTGTCGATCCCGGTTGCGCTGGGCGTGATCGGGCCGCCGTTCGCGTTGGCATGGGCTGCGGTTCAAGCGCGAAAGGGCCAACGCTGGCGCAGCGGTGCGTTACCGCTTGCGAAACGCATTTTTATCAATCTGCCGGAATTGCGCAACGAAGCCGTTGCATTTGTCGCGGCGTCCGTACTTGGCGTCGGTGTTTCAAAAGTATTGCCGCCTGAACTCATTTCAGCCCAACTACAGTCGTACGGGATTACCGGCGACGTAGTTGTCGTTTGTTTGATCTTTGGTATGACGTTGGCGGGTGCGGCAGGCCTACACCCCGTGATTCTGGCAATCTTGGTGGGCGAAGTAATGCCGCCTGATGTGATTGGGATGCCGCCGGCGGTGCTGGCGATGGCAATCCTTGGGGTGTGGGGCACATCGACCATGGTTTCGCCGTTTTCGGCAACCACATTATTTATGGCACGTGTCGTCAACCAGCCGAGTCATGTTATTGCTTGGCGCTGGAGCCCGCCCGTGGTGTTCCTGGCATGTAGCGTCGTTTCCGCCTACGTGGTTGCGGTGCGGCATTTGTTCTATACTTAATTTTCACATGTACCCTCGGATCGGACAGCACGTATGACGGTTATCCTCGGCATTGATACGGCGACGCACGGTTGCTCTGTGGCTTTGGTCGATGATCATGGTCGTTGTCTCGGTGCGCGCGCTGCAGAAATGGCACGGGGTCAGTCGGAAGCGCTTGCACCGATGATGCAGGCCGTGCTCGATGAAGCGGGCATTGATTTTTCCACGGTTGCTGCCGTTGCTGTTACCCGGGGGCCGGGCGCTTTCACAGGACTTCGAATTGGCCTCGCGGCGGCGCGGGCATCTGCGCTTGCGGCGGCTATTCCATGCCTCGGCATCACGACCTTCGATGTCTTGATGCGTCAGGCAAAACCGTTTGTGCCGAATGGTGCCGCGACATTGATCGCGATTGAGACCAAACGTGAAGACGTCTATGTGCAGGTGTTTGACCAAAATGGTCAGGTGCTGCGAGACGCGGCGGCGATGTTGCCGAACTCGGTCCCGGCGTGGTTAGGCGCGCTTGATCAAGTGTGTTTGGCAGGTGATGCCGCGCCCAGATTGGCAGCGCCGATGTGCATGCATGTCGATGCCAAATTACTCGCTGCCACGACACTGCCGAATGCAGAGAGTGTCGCAGCGTTGGGCTTTCATGTTATAGGTGCGCCGGAAACAGCGCTACCGGATCCCATCTATTTGCGCGCACCGGATGTTACGATGCCGAGTGCATAAGAACGACTAAACGGCCTCACGGCGGATAACAATAAGATACGTGCCATCATCGCGTTCGGTGGTCGAGAGTACCGAATGGCCATGTTGGCGGGCTGATCGCGGCACGTTATTCAGTGGTTCAGCGCCTTTTAACGTGACTTCCAAAATGTCGCCCGGCGATAATTTTTCTAAGGCGAGTTTTGTGCGCACGAACGTCATCGGGCAAATCAAGCCTGTGATATCCAACGAATGCTTTTCGGTGTTCGTCGACTCGGTCATTGTCTGTGCGTCTTTATCCAAGTGTATTTGCTCTTTGTTGTTTTGTTTTTTATGACGGTTTTGTTGCACGTGGCGTAAGAGCGACATTTAGACCGAAGCTTGAATGCCAAAAACTTGCGTGGTAATATGAAAGTAATTATAAGAAGTCAAAGTTGCAAATTCATAGTGCGAGCTTTGTATAAATGACAATTATTGGAGCATTGAGAGTCTATGCCTGACACGCCTAGTCAAACTGAACTTCTTGAATTGACCGCCGAAGTTGTTTCGGCACACGCATCCAACAACACGGTTGCCGCGTCAGATCTTCCACAAGTGATCAAAGATGTATATGCGACGTTCTCAACTTTAGGAGTTGCGGCGCCGCCGATCGAGCTGCCGACTCCTGTCGTACCGATCAAAAAATCGGTGACGCCTGATTTTATTATTTGCCTCGAAGACGGCAAAAAATTGAAAATGTTAAAGCGCCATTTGAAGACCTCATATAACATGTCGCCCGAAGAATATCGTGAACGTTGGGGCTTGCCGATTGATTACCCTATGGTTGCTCCCAATTACGCCAAAAAGCGCAGTACGCTTGCAAAGAAAATTGGCCTCGGTCGCAAGCCAGGTTCGACGAACAAGCGGAAACCGAAATAAAGACATAGGCGTGCCTCGCTTGGCCCTCTATTTTAGGGCTAAGCTTGGCCGCATTGTTTTTATGCGGTTCCTAAATTTTACAAACCCTTCACAGACCAGTCCCTTACGGCTAGTATGTGAGTCTTTCCAGCACTAAGGGCGTTATGGACGAAACCCGTCTCGAAAGACTATGCATCGACAAGGGCATGAAGATGACCGAGCAGCGCCGGATCATTGCCCGTGTGCTATCAGCATCTGAGGATCATCCTGACGTTGAGGAAGTCTATCGTCGGGCATCTATGCAAGATTCCAAGATATCTATTGCCACCGTATATCGGACCATGCGGTTGTTCGAAGACGCCGGTATTGTTGAGCGGCATGATTTTGGCGATGGGCGTGCGCGTTATGAAGAAGCAACCGATGAACATCACGACCATATCATTGACGTAAAATCAGGCCGGGTGATCGAGTTTCAAAACGAAGAGATTGAGCGGTTGCAGGAACGCGTTGCCAGAGAACACGGCCTGCGTTTGGTCGGCCACCGTTTGGAACTTTTTGGTGTGCCCCTAAAAGAGGACGAGAAATGATGACTTATGTGAGCGGGAGCGCCGCTTGACACGAGGCCCGGTGCTGATCATGTTCCGCCGCCAGCGGCAAAGACGGCAGATTTTTTCTGTGCGCCAAAATGTGCAGCTAAGGGATACTTCGGGACGATGAGGGCGCCATTGCAGAACGCCGAACCAAACTCAAATCGGCATTTGGCAAATAAAACCGTTCATGTGAAATCATACGGCTGCCAGATGAACGTTTATGACGCGTCCAGAATGGGCGACGTGTTGGCGCCACTTGGCTATGTCAACGATCCCGATATGTTCGCGGCGGACTTGGTGATTCTCAACACCTGCCATATCCGTGAGAAAGCGGCTGAAAAAGTATACTCGGAATTGGGGCGCCTGCGCGTTGAAAAAGAGTCCCGCGCCGACTCTGAGCGTCCGATGGTCATCGCCGTTGGCGGCTGTGTGGCGCAGGCTGAAGGTGAAGAAATTCTTCGCCGTGCACCTTATGTCGATATGGTATTCGGCCCGCAAACCTATCATCGTTTGCCGCTTATGTTGCGCACGCTGGCGCAGCGCGGCGAAGCCGTGGTCGACACGGACTTTCCAGCCGACGATAAATTTGACGCGTTGCCCGATGTGCAACCGGACGGGGCAGCGGCGTTTCTTACGATACAAGAAGGGTGCGACAAATTCTGCACATTTTGTGTCGTGCCGTATACGCGGGGCGCTGAATTCTCGCGGCCTGTTGATCCGGTGCTGCGTGAGGCACGCTTGTTGGCCGGCAAAGGCGTTCGCGAAATTACGCTGCTTGGGCAAAACGTAAATGCGTATCACGGTGATAATGGCAACGGGGATGAGCTGACATTGGGCCGGTTAATTCGCAAGTTGGCCGATGTCGAGGGTATTGAACGTATTCGCTATACTACATCCTACCCAGCTGAAGTGGATGATGATCTGATTTCGGCGCACCGCGATGTGCCGGCGTTGATGCCGTATCTGCATTTACCCGTTCAATCGGGCTCGGATAAAATTTTGAAGGCGATGAATCGTCGCCATTCGTCTGGTGATTATAAAGATATCGTGCGGCGGCTTCGTGATGCGCAGCCTGACCTTGCCCTCTCTTCTGACTTTATCGTCGGCTTTCCGGGTGAAACAGACGCTGATTTCCAAGCAACCTTGGATTTGGTTCAATCGGTTGGCTTTGTGCAGGCGTATTCGTTTAAATACAGCCCGCGTCCCGGGACTCCGGCGGCGGATATGGATGACCAGATTCCGGAAGCCGTTAAGTCGGCGCGCTTGCAGCTTTTGCAGGACCTGCTGAATCGTCAGCAGATTGCCTTTAATGAATCTTGTGTCGGCCGGGATTTACCGGTGTTGTTTGATCGTCCGGGTGCGCGTCCCGGTCAACTGGTGGGGCGCAGCCCTTATATGCAAGCGGTTCATGCGGACGCGCCCGCCGACCGGATGGGAGAGATCATCACCGTGAGAATTGATCGCGCTAAACCAAATAGTCTTTCCGGCACTATCCGCCCTATTGGCGCCGACGCGTCATCCAACGCTAAACGGGAGGTGGTTGCTTGAGCCGCGCCGCGAAACCTGCGGTTCGTCGCAAAGACGGCGCCGCCATCACTCGCAAAAAACAATTCCCGAACAACGGCTTAGCGATTGCGTTGTTCGGGCCGCATCATTGTCATTTGGCGCAGATTGAATCCGGCTTGTCGGTGGTGATCCATGCGCGCGGCAATGAAGTCACGATTGCAGGCGATCCCGAAGCAGCGGCCCGCGCGGTCAGCGTGTTGGATTCGCTTTATGAGCGCCTCGAAAAAGGTCAGGATATTGATCAGCCCGAAGTCGATGCGATGTTGAGATTTTCCGCTGAGCCTGAGCGGAAAATGCCGTCTGGTCACGATGCGGGTGTCAGTATTCGCAATCGGGTTGTGACCGCACGGACACCGACGCAAGCCGACTATCTGCGTGCGATCGACGAGTCCGAATTGGTTTTCTCGGAAGGCCCTGCCGGTACCGGTAAGACCTATTTGGCGGTCGCGAAAGCTGTTGAGCGCTTGGTACGCGGTGATGTTGAACGCATTATTCTCTCAAGGCCTGCAGTTGAAGCCGGCGAGCAGTTGGGCTTTTTGCCCGGCGATATGCGCGAAAAAGTCGATCCTTATTTGCGCCCCTTATACGACGCGCTGCACGATATGATGCCGGCTCAACAAGTGCAGAAACGTCTAGAATCCGGCGAAATCGAAGTTGCCCCGTTGGCGTTCATGCGTGGCCGCACTTTGGCGAATGCGTTTGTGATTTTGGACGAAGCGCAAAACACTACAGCGGTGCAGATGAAAATGTTCCTAACCCGGTTGGGTGAGAACTCGCGCATGGTCATTACCGGCGACCTCAGTCAGGTTGACTTGCCGCGCGGCACGCGTTCAGGCCTTCGTGATGCGCGCGAAGCGCTTAGCCATGTTGATGACATTCGGTTCTTGAAATTCCAAGATGCCGACGTTGTCCGCCACCCGTTGGTGGGTAAGATCGTGCGTGCGTACCGTCAGTTGGAAAACCAGCGTGGCGCGGGCGCTGAATATCATATCGAAGACGATAGTGCCGGAGATCATGAAACCTAAACCTGCCGCCGAGGCAAATACGCGCCTGCAGATCGATATCGGCGTCCGAACTGCGGCTTGGAAAAATGTCTTGGGTGATATTGATGCACTTTGTGCAACCACGCTGAGTACGGCATGGGATTTCGCTGCGCCCAACGATGGGTTGTTTGAAGTATCAGTGGTGCTGACCGATGATGCCGAGCAGCGGACGTTGAATAAGACATACCGCGGCAAAGACTTATCGACCAATGTGTTGTCATTTCCGGCTTGGGACGTTAGCGGACCGGCGGCACCTCAAGGTGTGCCGGCAACGTTGGGCGACATCGTTATTGCTTTTGAGACGGTTGATCAGGAAAGATCGTCCCAAGGCCTTTCATGGCACGATCATTTTTCACATCTTTTGGTGCATGGTATGTTGCATCTTTGCGGCTATGATCACGAAAATACGGAAGATGCAGAGAAAATGGAGCATCTTGAGATAACTATTCTGGGAAAGCTCGGTGTCGGTAATCCATATCTGGATGATGATGCGCCGGGCATAGGCTGACGGATAAAAAAATGAACGACACGACCCCAAACGGGGAACCCTCTAGTAGCGACGGGCACGGCGAAGGTGCTTCAAGCAACGAGCAAAAGAACGGGAATTTTTCAGACGTTGTGCGTGGGTGGGTGCGTGGCCTTAAACGCATGTCGTCTGGCAGTGATTCGCCCCGAGACACCCTGGACGAACTGATTGAAGAGCGCGAAGACTCCGAGCAACCGCTGGATCCTGACGAGCGACTGTTGGTCGCGAACATCCTTGAGCTGCGCAATCTGACAATTTACGACGTGATGGTGCCGCGTGCGGATATCATTGCGATACCTGTTTCCGCAACGTTGCCCGATATCATTGATGTTGCGACGCGTGGCGGCCACTCGCGCTTACCCGTGTATCGCGACACGTTAGATGATGCGCAAGGAGTCGTGCACATCAAGGATGTGTTGGGCTGGCGTGGGAAGGACAAAGACTTCAAGGTCGCAGAGGTGCAACGTAAAATGTTGTTTGTTGCGCCCTCCATGCGGGTCTTGGAACTGTTGTTGGAAATGCGCGTGAAGCGCTCGCATATGGCGTTGGTGGTTGATGAATTTGGCGGCGTCGACGGGCTTGTGACCATTGAAGACTTGGTCGAAGAAATCGTCGGCGAAATCGAAGATGAGCATGATCGCGACGATGAACCTAAAATTGAACGACGTCGTGACGGCTCTTGGGTTGCGGATGCACGGATTGAAATCGAAAAATTAGAAAGCCGCATTGGCCCTGTGGTCGATGAAGACGAACGTGAAGATATTGATACGTTGGGCGGTCTTGTGTTCACGGTCGCGGGTCGCGTGCCGATCCGGGGTGAGATTATTGCGCATCGTGGCGGTATTGAATTTGAAATTTTAGATGCGGATCCAAGGCGTGTGCATCGTGTTCGGGTGCGCCGTCGTGTTGATGCGGAAATGGCGTCGGCGCCCGCTGCGGGATGAGTCCTGAGCAAGATCAAGGCTCAAGACTGCTGGTCCCTGGCTGGCGCCGTTATGTTTTGGCGTTGTCTCTTGGTATCCTGAGTGCCCTCGCGTTGCCGCCGCTCTATGCTGTGCCACTGTTATGGCCAGGCCTCGCCGGTCTCGCTTTGTTGAATTTCACGGCCCGCGATATGCGCATTGCCGCATTCGAGGGGTGGTTGTTCGGATTAGGCTGGTTTGGTGTCGGTCTTTACTGGATCGGCTATGCGTTCCTCGTCGATGCTGAACAGTTTGCAGCCTTGATGCCGGTCGCCGTGATCGGCATCAGCGTCGGCATGGCGCTCTACATGGCGATGGCGTCTGCGGCTGTGAATACATTGATGCGGCGCGGCGCAGGTGGGCCCATGGTTTTGGTGCCGGTTTTCGCTGGATGTTGGACCCTATCCGAATGGTTGCGGGGGATATTGCTGACCGGATTTCCTTGGAACCCGCTCGCGACCGTTTGGGGGCTGTCGCCCGAGATGATGCAGCCAGCTGCCTATGTCGGTGCGCTTGGCGTCAGTTTTCTGACCGCATGTGTGTTTGCAGCCCCTGCGGTGTTGTTCGTCAGACAGTCGTCGACCCTTGGACACATGTCCGCGCGACAAAAAATGATGGCAATGGCGATGAGTTTATTGCTTCCGTTGATGTGGGGTATCGGCGCATATCGGTTGTCTGCGGCCGGTTTATTGACGCGTGATGATGTTGTGCTTCGTCTTGTTCAGCCAGCGATTGATCAAAAGCTCAAATGGCGCCCTGATTTACGTCAACAACACGTGCTCCGACAGATGGCGATGAGCAAACGGACGGCCGGTCCTGCTGTTACGCCAACCGATGTTATATGGGCCGAGACGAACGTCCCGTTTCTGATTGAGCCGGGCTCCGAGGTCCCGGCGTCCCTTGCGGCTGCGGTGCCGAAAGATGGGCATTTGTTTTTCGGTGCGCCCAGACGTGATGCAGCGGGCCGGTATTTCAACAGCATGTTCGTGATCGACGATGATGGTGATGTCGTCGCGTCATTTGATAAATTTCACCTTGTGCCGTTTGGTGAATACGTCCCGTTGCGCGATTGGCTGCCGGTAGAAAAGCTGGTTGCTGGGCGCGGTGATTTTACCCCTGGGCCCGGACCACAAACGATCAAGGTCGAAGGCTTGCCGGCATTTTCCCCGGTCATCTGTTATGAGATTATTTTCTCTGGCAATGTTGTTGATTCGGACAATCGACCAGAATGGATACTCAATATAACCAACGACGCATGGTTTGGACCCTCGTCCGGCCCCTACCAGCACCTTGTGCAAGCACAGTTCCGCGCCATCGAAGAAGGATTGCCCGTGGTGCGTGCAGCGAATACCGGGATATCAGCAGTGATTGATCCATTCGGTCGTGTCAGAAACCAATTAGCTCTGGAAAAACAAGGTGTTGTTGACGCACCGTTGCCTGAGGCCATTGCGCAAACACTGTCGTCTAAGCTTGCTCACTTGGGTGGTTTTTTGTTGGCAGTTTTCGCGGTTTTATCGTCTTATACGAAAAGGATTAACGCTCGTATACATAAACGGGATTAGGTTTTTAAACTTTCTTCTTTTACGTGCGCCTAGTTATTCCCGTATAATTGGTGTAAAAGTAAGCCTTACGCCCTTCGCCGAATAAGCCTCGGAGGATTAAGTGATCAATTCATCGCCACCTATGATTATGAGCCCATCCAATGCCGGAGGTGGATCCGGTGGGCATAAGAAAGCGTCAACCGGGAAGTCGCATCCGGTTGATGTGCACGTCGGTAGCCGCGTTAGACTGCGTCGAACGATGCTTGGAATGTCCCAGGAAAAGTTAGGCGATGCCGTTGGTCTGACATTTCAGCAAATTCAGAAGTACGAACGTGGTGCGAACCGGATCGGCTCAAGCCGCTTGTATCAGTTTAGTCACATCTTGGGTGTTCCGGTCGCATTCTTTTTCGAAGATATGCCCGATGGTGCGATTGGTGATGTTGGTGCATTTGTCCCAAAAAGCAAGTTGAAGGGCCTTGATAGAGATGGGCTATCTGATCGCGAGCGGGCGCAAATGGATGATGACCCTCTCTCTCGTCAAGAGACGCTCGAGCTCGTTCGTTCATACTACCGTATCAATGATCCAAAAGTCCGTCGTCGACTTTATGAATTGTTGCGGTCTATGGCGAATCTGCCCGACGAAGAGTAAACGCATATACCGCATTTTATCGTTGGCGAATGGGCAATAGATCGGCACGTGTTTGCCGCTAGGTCCCATTTACCCCTGTCTTGTCACAGATTCGCTTGACGCTTGGTTTCGAAGTTGTCACAAACCGAATCGCAACAAACAGTTGCCGTGGATGGATTTGGACCGCTTGCCGCCACGAAAAATATAGCGCTAAGTGGGCGGTCGGGATTTCCCGGCTTCCAGCCCCCCGGTCCAGTGAGTGTAATGCCCAGGCAGGGAAGGGACCGACGTGAGCAGAAAAAATTACCTCTTTACCAGCGAGTCCGTGTCCGAAGGACACCCGGATAAAATTTGCGACCGTATTTCCGATGAAATTGTTGACGCATATTTGGCGCTGGACCCAGGTGCGCGCGTGGCCGTTGAGACCTTGGTGACAACCAATTTGGTTGTTCTCGCAGGGGAAACGCGCTGCGCTCAAGAGATTTCACCCGCCCGTTTGGAAGAACTGGCCCGGGCTGCAATCAAAGACATCGGCTACGACCAAGACAACTTCCATTGGGAAAAGTCGGACGTCAAAGTGTATGTGCACCCGCAGTCCGTGGATATCGCCCAGGGCGTTGATGCGCTCGGCAATAAAGACGAAGGCGCCGGTGACCAAGGCATTATGTTCGGCTATGCCTGCAACGAAACCGACGTCTTGATGCCGGCGCCGATCGTTTTCTCGCACCGTATTCTCAAAGATATGGCGAAAAAGCGCAAAAGCGGCGAATTCAAAGGGTTTGGTCCGGACTCCAAAAGTCAGGTCACGCTGGAGTATCACAATGGCCAGCCGATCCGCGCGACATCGGTCGTGGTTTCAACCCAGCATGATGAAGATCTTAGCCAAGACGACGTGCGTGAATTGGTGCGCCCCATCGTTGAAAACGTGCTGCCCGAGGGCTGGATGTGCCCGGATGAAGAACTGTATGTAAACCCAACGGGTCGTTTCGTCATTGGTGGCCCTGACGGGGATGCCGGCTTGACGGGTCGTAAGATCATTGTCGACACCTACGGTGGCGCAGCGCCACACGGGGGCGGCGCGTTCTCGGGTAAAGATCCCACGAAGGTGGACCGTTCTGCAGCTTATGCCGGTCGCTATCTTGCAAAGAATGTGGTGGCCGCAGGCCTCGCTGACAAATGCACAATCCAGTTGTCTTACGCGATTGGCGTTTCCAAGCCTTTATCGGTTTACATCGATACCTATGGCACGGGTCGAGTTGACGAAGATGCGATTGCAGCCGCGTTGCTGGATTTGGTCGATTTGTCGCCGCGTGGCATTCGCGAACACCTGTCTTTGAGCCGTCCGATTTATGCCCGTACCGCAGCGTATGGTCACTTTGGTCGCACGCCGGATGCCGATGGTGGTTTCTCTTGGGAGAAGACGGATCTGGCTGACAGCCTTAAGGCAGCATTCGGGGCTTCTTGACGCGCCGACTGTTGCGAGGCCTTTGGCAAACCCAACCCATCTTTGGCTGATTTCATGTTGTGCCAAAGATATCACGGGGAGGGAAAAGCATGAGTGATGACACACCAAGATCGCCGGACGGCCAGCCACTTTGGTATGGCCGTCGGCGGACTCATAAACTCAGGCCACACCGTGCCAAGCTTATCGATACGCTTTTGCCTGCGTTGCGGCTCGCCGCACGGGGGCAAAGCACCCCTGTAGATCTTGCCGAAAAATTCGGGCGGACTGCTGCTGAGATTCATTTAGAAATTGGCTTTGGCGCGGGCGAACACCTGAGCGGTGTGGCGGCCGCCGCACCGGACGTCGATTTCATTGGATGTGAGCCGTTTATCAACGGCGTTGCCTCGTTGTTGGCCGATATCGAGCGTGACGGCTCCACCAATATTCGGTTGTTTGACGAAGATGCCCGTCAGTTACTGCCACGGTTGCCAGACGCGGCGATATCGAAAATTTATTTATTGTTTCCAGACCCCTGGCCAAAGGCGCGGCATAATAGGCGTCGGTTCGTCCAACAAGATGCTTTGAGCGAGCTCGCCCGCATCGCGCGCGATGGTGCGACGTTTATTTTTGCGTCCGATCATAAGGATTACGTCGCCTGGACCCTGGCCGAAGTGCAGCG
>DGNZ01000126.1 GCA_002389175.1 Rhodospirillaceae bacterium UBA4479
TTGATCCTGCAATAGGTTCAACAAAAACAGCTGCGATGGTTGAACCACCATACGTTTCACAGATACGCGTCAAATCTTCTGCCATTTCAAGGCCGTGATCTGGCTCGCCAGGTTTGAATAAATCTTTGCCAGTATGCGTGTGGCGCATCATGACAACGTTCGGCATCACACCCGAGAACGTCTCGCGGTTTTTGACCATACCCGCAAGGCTGATCCCGCCGATGTTAACGCCGTGATAAGCCCGTTCACGTGACACGAACCGTGTACGATGTCCGTCGCCTTTTGCACGGTGATAGGCCATGACCATCTTGAGCGCCGTATCGATAGATTCAGAACCAGAGTTCGTGAAGAACACGTGGTTGATGTTTTCAGGCGTGATCCGTGCGACTTTGCTGGCCAATTCAAACGAACCTGGGTGCCCCAGCTGGAACGGCGGGGTGTAATCGTTCGTCAGCAATTGCTGATGCACGGCTTCGGCAATTTCCGGACGCCCATGTCCAAGTGGCACACAGAACAAACCAGATGATCCGTCCAATACCTCGCCGCCCTTGTGATCTTGATAATAAATACCTTCGGCTTTAACGCACAGGCGCGGATCTGCTTTAAATTCACGGTTGGCCGTGAATGGCATCCAATGTTCTTCGAGTGAATTCGATTTATATTCCATGGGTCCCTCCAATACCGTCGTTGGCCACCCCAGAACGAGATGCCACGTGCGTCTATAATATGAACGATATAAACGGGGTTGAGCACCCGTTTGTTGAGTATGAGCGTAGACGTTTGACGTGCCGATGGAATAGGTCCAGATTTTGCCTTTAGACAGGGCCACTTTGGCCTATTCGTAAAGCGACAGGAACTTCGATGCGGGATGCAATTTTTCACTTAAAACGCGGCGATAATGCCAGTTTGCAGGCACAAATCCGCGAAATGCTCGTGAATGCGATCCTTTCAGGACAATTGGTTGGTGACGCCCCGCTACCATCCAGTCGCAAGATGTCCAAAAACCTAGCGGTTTCCAGAAACACTGTTGTGCTCGCCTATCAAGACTTAGTTGACGATGGCTATCTCATCGCCCGCGAACGTAGCGGTTATTATGTTAACAGCGAATTTGTTGGCCAAGCCGTTCAGCGCGACCCGATCACGGAAATATCAGATGCCAACAGTCCCGATTGGGTTAAACGATTCCGGGTACACCCAAGCAAACAAGAAAACATCGTAAAAGCCATTGATTGGCCATCATATCCATACCCGTTTGTTTATGGCCAAGTCGATCAACAATTATTCCCCCTGCCTGCGTGGAGGGAATGTGCCCGCCAAGCATTGGGCCGTCGCGCCATGGATGCCTGGACCGGCGACCGATTGATCCACGATGACCCCATGCTGGTCGAACAGATCCGCACACATATCTTGCCCCGCCGTGGCATAACGGCACACGCTGACGAAATCCTAGTGACGCAGGGCGCGCAAAATGCCCTATATATCATCGCAAGCTTGTTGTTTACCGGGCGCACCACAGTTGGGGTGGAAACACCCGGCTATCCCGACATGTTCAATATCGCCAAGCTTAAAACAGAAAATGTCATACCGATTGAAGTTGATGACGACGGACTTCCTGTCGATGACCGACTTAGCCCGTGTGATTATTTGTATGTAACGCCAAGTCATCAATTCCCAACAACTGTGACCATGCCACTCGACCGACGCATGTCGCTTTTGAAACGTGCCACAGACGATGACATTGTCTTGATCGAAGATGATTACGAATTCGAGACGAATTATATCGGCAGACCCACACCGGCGCTTAAATCCATGGATGAGCATGGCCGTGTGATCTATGTCGGATCACTATCTAAATCACTCTTCCCAGGTTTGCGGTTGGGTTTCATGGTCGGTCCGCGCGCCTTGATCGAAGAAGCGCGCGCGCTACGCCGATTGATGCTGCGTCATCCACCAACAGTGAACCAGCGCCAGACGGCATTGTTCTTGGCGCTCGGCCATCACGATGCCTTGATCCATCGCATGCACCGTGAATTTCGCAAACGCTGGGAAGTCATGGACAAAGCCTTGCAGCACTATTTACCGGCATCAGCATCGCGACCCAGTTTTGGCGGCACAAGTTTTTGGGTCAAAGGTCCTGAAAACACCGATGCCACTGAACTTGCAGAGGCCGCAAAAAAAGAAGGCGTCCTGATAGAGCCCGGTCGCGTCCATTTTTTGGGCAAGGAACGACCTCGGAATTATTTCCGCCTCGCCTTTTCATCCATTGCATCAGAGCGGATCGAGCCCGGTATTCGCATTTTGAGCGATTTAATTTACGGTTATTCCCGTTTGTGATGGCCGGTATCTTGACCGCTCATCCTCCAACCCCTCTAATCTTCATGGTCGAAATTTAAGAGGTTGAGAGCGTGTCAGCTTATAAGCGGATTACTGTATCGCCCGTATCGGGTGCCCTGGGCGCAGAAGTTTCAGGCGTGGACCTGGCCAACTTGGACGATGAAACCTTTGATGAGCTTTATCGCGCATGGTTGGCCCATCAAGTCATATTCTTACGTGACCAGTCGATCACCCCTGAACAGCAAGTCGCCTTTGCTGAACGTTTTGGTGACATTCACTATCACCCGTTCATGAAGGGCCTAGACAAGCATCCTGAAATCTTGGAGATCGTCCGCCAACCCGGCGATAGCTACACATTCGGTGATGTTTGGCACACCGATCAGATGTTTACGCCAACCCCCGCCAAGGCAACGATGCTTTATGCATTGGAAACACCAGATGCTGGCGGCGATACCATGTTCACCAATTTATATCTGGGTCACGATACGCTGTCCGAGCCGATGCGCGACATGCTGAAGAATGTGAAGACCTGGAATTCTGGCAACAGCCCCAATCGAAGTGATGGTCGCGCAAGGCTGGACCGATATGGCGGTAACGCACAAATGTCAGCAAAGCTCAAAGACCCCGGCAATCAGATCACCGAAACGGCGCATCCGATTATTCGAACGCATCCCGAGACCGGCAAAAAAGCGCTTTATATCGGCAATCATACGCAAAGCTTAGAAGGTTTTGCCGATGCCGAAGCCAAACCATTGATCGATTTTTTGATGTCCCATGCAACGCGCCCGGACTTTACCTGTCGTTTCAGATGGGCGCCTGGGTCGATGGCAATTTGGGATAACCGCTGCACACAGCACCTTGCCCTCGCCGATCAAATCACCGGCCAACGGCGCATGCATCGCATTACCATCACAGGGGATAAACCCGTTTAATGACAAACGATAAGAAGATCGCGATTTTTGGCTGTGGTGCACTGGGTGGTTATCTCGGAGGATACCTGACACGTGCGGGTCACGATGTTACGATGATTGATCCCTGGCCCGAACATGTTGCGATGATGAAAGACCCGGGTATCAAGTTAGAAGGCCAAACGGAGCCTGAGAACTTTCAAGTCAAAGCCAATGCGATCTTGATCAATGATCTGCCCGCAGCCAGCGATATCCCCCCATTTGATATCGTTTTTATCGCGGTGAAATCCTTTGATACAGATGACGCAATTAAAACAATCGAACCATATCTTGCCAAAAATGGAGTCGCCGTCTCTCTTCAAAACGGCATCAACGAAGACAAAATTATCGCTGTCGTCGGCATTGAACGCACCATTGGCTGCATAGCCAGTACCATTGCCGTGTCTCTGCCAGCACCTGGGCATATCAAGCGCATGGTGAAATTGGGTGGAGCCGCGCATACCGTTTTCCGTGTTGGTGA
>DGNZ01000089.1 GCA_002389175.1 Rhodospirillaceae bacterium UBA4479
TGCAAGTTGACCCCATTGCCAATGACAGACATCGCCTCGAGCCCCGCAACATAAGCATCAAGCACCGCTGTTCCATCTGCGGAACGCTCGTCCCCCAAGGCGAAAATTGCTGGGGCAAGAACCGCAGTCGCATGCCCTGCCGTTGGATGATAGTTGTCATCAAAGTCGAACGCGTGAGCCGCCGTACCATTAACGAGTGCCGCATGCGGTGCCGGAAGAAGTATTCCACTCCCAACTGCCCGCGCAGAACCAGCACCCAAACCCGTCATTGCCTTGCAGGCGCGATGCGTAGCCTCATCTCCAATTCCGGCAATCATGCATCCAACAATATCGATCATGGCGTTTCGGGCGAGCCTGAGAGTATTGCCCGTCATAGCCGTTTCAGAATCGACAATCCAGGCAGCAATTTCTTCAGTAATTGGCATTAAAAAGTGATCCTTTCATGGACACATTTTGGCTCACAAGTTATTATTAAATATGATTTTTTTACGGTTTCCCGGTTCTTTTCACCCCATTTACGGAGACGATTGAAAATGACATTCTCGCTTGTAGGAAAATGCGCACGAACAGGCATGTTCGGTGCTGCTGTAACAACATCGAGCATCGGTGTCGGTTCCCGTTGCCCATATGCTCGAGCCGGAGTCGGTGCTGTCTTAACCCAACACCGGACCGACCCGACACTGGGCCCAAAGGGGTTGGATTTCCTGGCTGAAGGGAAATCTGCAGAAGAAACTGTGGACGCACTCGTCGATGGGAATGAGACCATTGGCTGGCGACAACTGGCAGTCATCGATGCGAGTGGTTCATCAGCATTTTTCCACGGCAAACATATTTCATCCGTGCATGCCGGGGCCAAAGGCGCAAACAGTTGTGCCATCGGAAACATCATCCGTACCGATGACATTCCACAAAAAATGGTCGACGCGTTTGAGGCAGCACCTGACGCACACTTGGCAGAACGATTGCTCCGCGGTCTTGAGGCGGGAGAAAATGCAGGCGGTGAATTTAAACAAATCAAGTCTGCAGCCTTATTGGTGGTACACGAAGAATCTTTCCCGTTGGTGGACCTACGAGTTGAGTTTGATCGTGATCCGCTTGCCGAATTGCGGTTTCTTTGGGAGGTCTATATTCCTCAAACCGTGCCCTATGTTCAGCGCGCGGTCGATCCATACAGCATTCCCTACCCTGAAACCTGAACGTTTCGATTAGCATAATAAGTGGATTTGCCATCCTGATGAGGTATCCCGTCGTCGCCTTTGTGAATACTCACGGCGTCGACGGCGACTCGGCCGTCCCAATCGTTCAACCACAGACGCATCAAATGACGCTTTTTCGCAGGAATGTCGGAATCCTGAAACGCGGTACGGCGATGCAATATACGAGAATTATTAAATAAAGTTGCTTCGCCACGTTCTAGGATAAAATCAAGTTTGAATTCTGGTCGAGCACCTATTTCCTCGAACATATCCATTGCCTCCCGATCTTGATCGGAGAACGGCAAACCAAATTCTTCGACAGCCATATCAATGTAACCGCGCATCAAAATAACTGTCGGTAGATCATCTTTCTCGGAGATAATGGGGACAGGCACTTTGGAATACGGCGGTTCCCCAGGCATTTCTTCGCCAAATTTATGAAGGTGAAACCCTTTCCATAAAGGCTCTATCAAATCGGGGCGGGTGCGCAGCATTTCATTGTAAATTGCAAGAGCGCTGCAATAACTGGAAAGCCCGCCGGTTTCTGCTGGTTGTAGGGCAAACATTCCGACCGTGTCACACCGGTCTGTGTGAAGACGCAATGACCGCGAGTTCCTGTAAGCACGTTCTCGTGCATCTTGGCCGCCAACATTCACCACGTGCCCCAACAATTCTCCCATAGCGCTCTGCGAAACGGGTCGACCAAAATGCGTGCCGAGGCCCAACCACATCAATTCAATTTCTTCAGTAGAAAACGCGTCGACAGGAAAACCGCGCAATATCAACAGACCTTTCCCATCAACGATTTCGTGTTGCCAGTCGGTCAAATCACCAGCAATGCCCTCAAGATTAAAGTCATGCCGGCCAATATCGTGAAATTCTGTTTTCCCGTCTGTCTTTAGTTTTTTAACGGCGTGCGCGAATGCATCGATATGCTTGTCCGCTAAATCGACGGCGAATTCGTCTTTGCCCTGAACACCGGAACCCTTCCATGCTGCTGGATGGTCATAAGCTTTGAGGCGCGGCGTCATTATCTAAATCTCCAACTAGAACGATGTGAAAATAAATTGTTAGACCACCGGGTCTTCGGACCCTTGATAACGAATGACGGGCCTCATTTTATCGAGTTCTTCTTTTGGAATGTGGCAATAGATTTTATGATCGCCATAACTCACCAGCGGCGGATTTTCGGTTTCACATATGTCACCAATCTTGCGGGGACACCGCGATGCAAACCGACATCCGGGTTTTGGATTAACCGGGCTCGGTACCGATCCCTCCAGAAAGATACTTTCCTGATCTATGTTTGGATCGGGGAGTGAAATTGCTGAAAGCAACGCTTCGGTATAGGGGTGGTATGGCGGAACGAAGACTTCTTCAGGCGACCCTATCTCACACAACCGCCCCATGTACATGACGGCAACTTGATCAGACAAATAACGTACAACCGAAAGGTCATGGGAAATGAACAGATACGCTGCATTTGTTGTTTTTTGTAATTCTACTAACAAATTAAGGATCGCTGCTTGGACCGACACGTCGAGTGCGGACAAAGGCTCATCGCAGACGATCAGATCTGGGTCTGCTGCAAACGCGCGGGCAATCGCAACCCGTTGTTTTTCGCCCCCTGAAAGTTCGTGTGGATACCGCGATGCATAGTGTGCTGGCAAATTGACGCTTTGAAGTAGATCTGCAACACGTGTTTCGCGGGCTGATTCCTCCGCCAACCCAAAAAGTTCCAACGGGCGGCCAATGGTTTCGCCGACAGATTTCTGAGGGTTGAGAGTCGCGTCTGGGTTTTGAAAGACGATCTGAACCCGGCGCCGCACATCATTACTGCGGTTCCGTGCTTTGCCTTCTAATAATTTGTCTTCAAACGTCATGGTCCCATCGGTCGCAGTTTGCAAACCAACAATGGTCCGCCCAAGGGTGGTTTTACCACAGCCAGACTCACCCACGATTGCGAGTGTTTGCCCCCGTCCCAATTTCAGATCAATGCCATCAACAGCATGAACATTCCGAACACCCTGTCCCGTGGCAACCTCAACTATTCCTCGACGCAGGCGAAACAAACACTGCAGATTGTCGACATCGAGAATGGGCTCAACAGCACTCGCCTCAACTTTTGGTCGGGTCTTTCGGGCATTTCGATCGAATTCAAACGTCGATATATCATTCCAACGCACACAACGGACAAAGTCTTCATCACCATCTATCTGTACTTTTTCAATGTCATCAGAAAGGCACTGATCTTTGCTTTCACTACACCTTGGTGCAAAGACACATCCCGGTGGCAATTCGCTGAGGTTGGGTAACCTTCCCTCAATTGCATTCAAAGGGCGATCATGTTTTGAGAGATCAAGGCGCGGAATACAGGTCAACAGACTGCGCGTATAAGGATGTGCTGGTGCCGTGAACACACGAGAGACCGGGCCTTGCTCAACGATTTGTCCTGCATACATCACGGCAACACGGTGGCAAAACTTTGCGACAACGCCCAAGTTATGTGTGATGTACAGAATAGCTGAGCCATGTGATTCTTTGAGCTTGGTCACAAGATCAAGGATGTGAGCCTCTGTCGTCACATCAAGACCCGTGGTTGGTTCATCCATGATCAACAATTCAGGATTACACGCGAAGGCCATCGCAATCACCACCCGCTGCTGCTGACCACCGGATAATTCATGTGGGTAACGCTCATAAAACCCAACGGGATCTGGTAAATTTACTTCCTCTAAAAGGTCGAGCACACGTTCGCGTACAGCGGCTCCCGACATATCGGTATGCTCGTGAACTGCTTCGGCTATCTGATCGCCAATGCGATATCCGGGGTTAAGTGCTGTTTGCGGGTCTTGATAGACCATCGCAATTCGTGACCCTTGAATACGCCGCAATTCACTAGGGTTGAGGGCCAGTACATCTGTATCATGGAAATGGACGGAGCCTCTCATGACACGACCCGCAGCATCCAGGCCACGCATGGATGCGAACGCGACGGAACTTTTCCCCGAACCACTCTCACCAACCAACGCCAGTGTTTCACCAGCATGTACTGTCAAATCCACACCCCGAACGGCTTTGACTTCTTTCCCGCGCGGAAAATATGAGATGTGCATATCTCGAATGGTGAGAACCGGTTTTCCGGTTTGCTCCTCGGGTTCCAAGACGGTGACATTGCCCTCAGCTAACTGACTATTCATCGCCGGTTTTCCTTGCTGCAAGATATTCACGCATGCCGTCACCAAGTAAATTCACGGCGATAATGAGAAGAACGATCGCACCTGCTGGCGCGAAAACCACCCATGGTGCAGACACCAGAAACGCACGTTCTTTGGCGATCATTAGCCCCCAATCTGGCGCTGGTGGTTGCGCACCCAGTCCGAGATAGCTGAGAGAAACAACCAAGAGCACCGCATAACTGAGGCGAATGCACGTCTCGACGATCACAGGTGGCCAAACGTTAGGCAGAATTTCGCGAAAGATAATGTAACTGTTGGACTCGCCACGCACTTCTGCAGCCTCAACAAACTGCACGTTACGGAGCCCCAATGTCGCACTGCGCACGACGCGTGCGACTTTTGGGATAAACACGATTCCGATACTTAGTACCGCATTGATCTCGTTGGAACCTAAAGCCGCGACTACAAGCATCGCAAGAAGAAGAGCTGGAAATGACATCACAATATCGGTGAGACGCATCAGGATCTCATCGAACCAGCCACCGATATAACCACTGAACAATCCGATGAGAAGACCGATAGAGACTCCAATAATTGTCCCGGTACCCGCCATTGTGACGGTAAGCTGTGTCCCATGGATGACCCGACTGAAAATATCACGACCGTACCTGTCAGTACCCAGCCAAAACTCTGCTGATGGCGCGGCAAGTCGGTCAGCAAAATGGAATTGATCGAATGGATACGGCGTGATGTAAGGGCCAATGATCGCAACCACAATAAAGACAAAAACCAATGATACACCGATGACCAAACTTGTCGGCACTCGACGGGGCGGCTTTACTTTACGTTCGACCTCATCGATCATCGGATGTTCACTGGTCGAGTCCGACATCTGTCGTTTCCTCTCGTTTACGTCATCCATTTACGTGTACCGAATGCGTGGATCGAGTAGCGCATAGCAAATATCCGCCAATAAATTTGCAAAGCAATATCCTGCAGCAACAAAGAACATACTTGCCTGTAACAATGGAATGTCGCGCTGCTCAATGGAGTACAAAACCAGGCTGCCGAGCCCGGGATAACTGAACACCTGTTCTACTAGAACAACCCCACCTAGCATCCAGCCAATATTGAATGCGATCACTGTGACCGTGGGCAGCATAGCATTGCGGAGCGCATGCACGTATACGACCCGCCACCTGGGCAGCCCTTTCAATTTTGCAGTGCGAACATAGGGTGATTTCAATACTTCGATCATCGACGATCGTGTAATTCGAACCAAATGCGCTAACGCTTCTATTGCTAATACTGCAATCGGCATCGCGAGAACGTAAGCCCAATGAAAGAAACCTTCGCCCTCAGTTAGCGAACTGGTCGAAGGGAACCACTGTAACCAAGAAGCAAAAATAACAATAAATAAAGAACCAGATACAAATGCTGGAACAGAAACCCCGGTTAGCGTAACTACCGTAATGAGGTTATCGATCCAGCCGTTAGGGCGCGTGGCGGCTAAAACACCAAGAATTAAGCTTAGAATGACAGCAATAATCAAAGCCGGAATTGCGAGGCGAAGCGAGTAACCAAGGCGATCAAGCAGAACAGGAGCAATAGGAGCATCCATAGCGAGGCTGCGCCCTAAGTCTCCATGCATTATATTCCATAACCATGAGAAGTATTGCACATACAAAGGTCGGTCGAGCCCGAGCTTAGCACGCAAGATATCGTAAGCGCCCCCACTCTCTTCTACCCATCCTTCTAGCATGGCGTCCACTGCATCGCCGGGTAGAACCTGGACGATCAAAAATATGGCCGCCGATATCCCGACCAGAGTCAGAAACAGCATCCCGATCCGGCGAATAAGGAAATATAACATACTTTAAGGAACCTTTGAGAAGGTGCAGAGGTGGGACGAGGCTTCTGCCTCGTCCCTAACTCTTAAACGTTGTGACAAATCAACGCTCAACCCACGTATCACGCAGATCTACGTATTGCACAGGGATCAACTTATAGTTTTTGACCTCTTTACGATTTGCCGAGACGTAGTTCTTGAAATAGGCAACCACATCAGGACCCTCGTTGTAGAGAATCTCCTGAACTCTGTCGTAGAGTGGCTTCCGATCTTCAAACTTGGTCTTGCTACGTGCTTCGTCGAGTAGTTTATCCACTTCCGGGTTGGAGTACTTGGTGTAGTTCCAGTTACTACCCGTGTAGTAGAACGGAGTCAGACTCTCATCGATCGTCGGACGACCAAACCAGTTGTTATGGGTCGTTGCATTTGCTTTAGGGTTCGGAATGATCTCTTTGTAAAGACGCCGAATTTCCACACTCTCGATCTTTACCCGAAACCCGGACTCAGCAAGCGTTTGCTGTGCTACAACAGCAGCAGGCTCAAGTCCTGGACGCTGTGTCGACGTATAAAGCGTAATGTCGATACCGTCTGGGTATCCCGCTTCAGCCAACAATTTCTTGGCTTTAACGACGTCTTTTTTCCGTTGTGGTAGGTCCGCGTTGTAATACGGGTTCGAAGGGCTAACGGGTGAATCATTGCCGAGAACACCAAGACCACCAGTCGCAGCGGCCATCATCGTCTCGCGATCCATTGCGTGACGGAAAGCTTGCCGAACGCGAACATCATCCCAAGGCTTAACGCCACCCCACATTAATAGTGGTTGGAAAGACGGTGCCGAGACAATTTTCACTTCGATATTTGGGTCTCCCTTGAGTTCAGGGATGATTTCTGGCGGAGCGAAATACATGATGTCGATTTCGCCAGTCTTCAGAGCAGAGACTTGAGCCGCATATTCTTTGATGAAAATTTGATGGACTTCATCAAGGTACGGGAGGCCTTCCTCGAAGTAATCTTGGTTTTTAACCAAGATCGCTTTGCTGCCAGGTACGTATTCCTTGAGCACAAATGGCCCACTACCGATCGGCTTGTTAGCAATATCCTCAACATTCTCTTTGGCAATGATGCGCGAGAAAGTGTTTCCAAGTTGAAGCGCCAAATCTGCATAAGGCCCCTTCAGCTTGAAGACGACAGTATGATCATCTTTGACTATGACTTCCTCAATCGGGCCGAGTGCCTTAGCACCCTTACTCGCTGTTTTTGGATCGAGTATCCGGTCGATTGAGAATTTCACATCCGTTGCGGTCACTGGTCGACCATTGTGAAACTTCGCATTTTTCACGAGATGGAATGTCCACTCATCACCAGTAGCGTTTACATCCCATTTATGTGCGAGTTGTGGCTCCGGTTTCAATTCATGGCTGATCCGTGTCAGGTTAGAGAAAATCATCGCCGTCAACATGTAGGCGTCACCGGTTCGAGTGGCAGCCGGGGCAAGTCCAGGCCGCG
>DGNZ01000252.1 GCA_002389175.1 Rhodospirillaceae bacterium UBA4479
ATAATATGGATTCCAACACTTGAACCCTCGTTGCTTGGCTTAATGACATAAGGCCGGGGCATCGGATCACCGGCCAATATTTCTGCCTCTGACGCCATGACGTGCTTGGCAACGGGGATGCCCGCTTCTTCAAATATCCGCTTCGCCATCGGCTTATCCATCGCAAGACTGGATGCCAGCAGGCCGGAATGCGTGTACGGAATGCCTAAAATATTCAACAGCCCCTGGACGCATCCATCTTCGCCATAACGACCATGCAAAGCATTAAAAACGGCATCAGGCTTAGGATACAGTCGAGTGATCAATGCTCCCATATCGCGCTGAACATCAATCGGGGTTACATCAAATCCCGCTTCTTTAAGTGCATTGGTGCAAGCCGCACCACTTGCCAGCGATACTTCACGTTCCGCAGACCAGCCACCCATTAAGACTGCAACATGACGGGTCATGACGTTACCTCTGTTGGTTTGGTTTCAAGGGGTACACCCAGTCGTCTAATTTCCCACAGAAGCGTGATCCCAGATTTTTCAAAGACCCGGCGTCGAACCTCTTCACCCAGGCCTTCGATATCCGTCGCTGTGGCATTCCCTGTGTTGATCAAGAAGTTACAATGCTGCTCTGAAACCATGGCATCTCCGATACGAAGCCCACGACATCCGGCCTCGTCGACAAGCTTCCATGCATGACTTTTTTCAGGGTTTGCGAACGTTGAGCCCCCTGTTCGGGTCCGAACGGGCTGACTTTCTTCCCTTTTCGACTGGATGCGCTCCATCCGATTCGCAATCGATTCGCAAGCATCCGGTGTGCCTTGCAATGTGGCAGATACGAAAATCACATCATCTGGCACACCGCTGAGGCGATACGAAAATTCCATATCTGCATGCGTGAACTGAACCGCATCACCTGAGCGCGTCAGCGCATCGGCAGAAATAAATACGTCTTTGATTTCGCGCTCATAAGCACCCGCATTCATTCGAAGCGCGCCGCCGAGGACCCCTGGAATACCAACCAGAAACTCCAACCCACCGATACCAGCATCCCTGGCCTTGCGGGCAATGTTCACGTCCGCTGCGGCGGCCCCCGCCTGGATTTGATCGCCAACCACATTGATATCGGCAAACCCCTTACCCAGCCGAATAACAACGCCTGATATCCCCCCGTCGCGCACCAGAATATTTGATGTGCCACCGATTACCGTGACGTCTATGTCTTGCGGGCACCCTTTGAGGAAAACTGCCAAATCATCAACATCAGCTGGTTCGAAAAACACCTCTGCCGGACCACCGACACGAAACCATGTGTATTTGGCCAATGGTTCATACGCGCGTAGACGGCCACGAACATTAGGTATTCGTTCCAACAATGGATGCCCCGTGGACTCAGCGACCATCATTCGCGGCCTCCACGGTTGATGCCTTTAATGCTTTGAGTTGGGCTGGCAATGCATTCGCCCATTGCGAGATGTTCCCAGCGCCCAAAAAGACAACCATGTCGCCCGGTTCCGCCATCTCATTTACAAGGCGTGCAAGATCATCTGGATGTGAAAGCGGCAGCACGGTCCGGTGGCCACGTTGCTGCAATCCTGCGACCATTGCATCCTTATCAACGCCTTCAATTGGCTCTTCACCCGCCGCATACACATCGGCAACGATTACCGCATCCGCAGCATTGAAACAGGAACAGAAATCTTCGAACAAATCTTGAAGCCGGGTGTAACGGTGCGGCTGAACCACGGCGATAACGCGCGAGTCCGTGACTTCACGTGCAGCATCCAAAACCGCACTGATTTCAACGGGATGGTGACCGTAATCATCAATGATTGTCACGCCATCAACCACACCCGTTTGGGTAAAGCGACGTTTCACACCGGCAAAACCAGAAAGCGCACGGCGAACCACGGCATCATCGAGCCCCATTTCATTGGCGATCACGACAGTGGTTAAGGAGTTTTGGACATTGTGTTTGCCGTGCATGGCCAGCTTTAACTGATCAATGCGACGATGTTTTCCCGTTTTACGATCTGAAATGACGACGTCAAAAGTGTTCCCATCACGGTCGTTTGTGACGTTTTCTGCGCGCACGTCGGCCTGCGGGCTAAATCCATAGGTCACAATCCGTCGATCCGATACGCGTGGGATCATTGCCTGCACTTCTGGGTGATCAATACAGAGCGCTGCAAAACCATAGAAAGGAATATTTTCAACAAAGCTATCGAACGCACTTCTTAATTCATCAAACGATCCGTAATGATCCAAATGTTCTGGATCTATATTTGTGACAATCGCGACCGCTGCGGGAAGCTTCAAGAACGTGCCGTCAGATTCGTCTGCCTCACACACCATCCAGTCGCCATCGCCCAACTTGGCGTTGCTGCCCCATGCATTAATGATACCACCGTTTATCACGGTTGGGTCCATGTCAGCGGCTTCTAGCAATGCAGCGATCAAAGATGTTGTCGTGGTTTTGCCGTGCGTGCCGCCAATAGCGATAGCCCATTTCAGGCGCATCAACTCACCAAGCATTTCTGCCCGCCTGACCACTGGCAATAATTTGGCACGCGCCGCTTGGATTTCAGGGTTATCGTTTTTAACCGCCGTGGATACGACAATTACAGAGGCCGTATCGATATTCTCGGCCCCATGTCCAATCGCAACCGGAATACCCATATCGCGAAGGCGAACGACATTCGGCCCTTCGGCAATATCCGAGCCCTGCACCTTATAGCCCAGGTTGTGAAGGATTTCTGCAATCCCGCTCATGCCGATTCCGCCGATCCCGACGAAATGAATTGTACCGATATCCAGTGGGATACTTCTCATGCTGCATCCCTTTTTGGTTTGCCGTTTGAATTTTCGATGATGCTTTCAACCAACGTCGCCAAGCGTTCTGCCGCATCTGGACGTCCTGCACGCCGAGAGGCCTCGGCCGCCTTTTCCAAAATAGTCGGCATGCCAAACATCGACGCCAACCGTTGCGATAAACTATCGGCTGTGAAATCTGGTTCTGGGATCAACCATCCTGCACCCACTTCGTCGACAGCGTGCGCGTTTAGGGATTGATGGTCATCGATGGCATGACGATACGGCACTAAAATTGCGGGACGACCGACCGCCAATACTTCTGCGACCGTGGATGCGCCTGACCGCGAAATCACGACGTGCGCATTTGCCAAGCACTCGGGCACGTTATCAAAGAAACTGGCCAGCTCGGCACTAATGCCAAGGCCCGCATACAATGCTTTGACGCGTTCCAAGTCTTCTGGGCGACATTGTTGAGTAACATGCACGCGCTCGCGGATGATATCGGGCAACCCTGCAATCGCCTCGGGGGCAATGTCGCTTAGGACACGCGCCCCTTGTGATCCACCGAGCACCAAGATCGATAGCGGCCGATCATCGGTGAAACTGGGATAAGGCGTATCTCGCACTTCTAGGATTCGGTTGCGCACAGGCATTCCCGTGTGGGTTACCTTGGCTGCATCATTCGCTGGAACCCCACGACTTTCTGGAAATGACAACGCGATGGCATTGATACGGCCTGCAAGCAATCGGTTTGCCCGCCCGAGAACGGCGTTCTGTTCGTGCAGTACCGTTTTTAATCCTGACATCGTTGCCGCCATCATAGTCGGGATGGATGCGTAGCCACCGAAACCGACAACTGCACGCGGTTTCAATTGCTTCAACAAACCCCGCGCCTGCCATGTCCCGATACCGAGTTCGGCAACGCTTTTGATTTTTGCAATTGGCCCCTTACCGGCAATGCCGCCAGCCCGGACACGAAACGTTTCAAGTTCGGCCAGCTTTCCACCGTAAACATCGCCACGGCTGTCTGTGATTAACGCCAACGAATACCCACGGTTCCCCAATTCATTGGCCAATGCCTCTGCTGGGAAAACATGTCCGCCAGTACCACCGGCTGCGAGGACGATGAGATTCTCAGTGGCCACGGGCACCCCCGTGAGAATCCGGCCGTGTTCGTGTCAACGCCAGCACCATACCTATGGTCAATGCCAGGGCGAGTGTCGACGACCCACCATATGAGATAAACGGAAGTGTCATTCCCTTGGGCGGGATCAAGCTGACACTCGATGCCATGTTCACCAATGCCTGCACCGCGAATTGCGAAAGCAATCCCGTCACGGCCAACAGCACAAACAGATCATCGCGCTTCATAATCCGACCAAATCCGCGCAACACGACAAAGGCGTAAAGCGCAACCAGGAACAGACACGCG
>DGNZ01000310.1 GCA_002389175.1 Rhodospirillaceae bacterium UBA4479
TTATTCAAAGCATTTATTGGGAATATGGTTCGGGTATTGTCGTGCCAGAAACAGGGGTGCTTTGGCAGAATAGGGGGCATGGTTTTACCCTTGATGCAGGGCACCCGAACGTTTTGGCATCAGGCAAACGACCGTTCCATACGCTCAATCCAGCGATGTCGATCCTGAATGATGGCAGCGTCATGACCTATGGAAACATGGGCGGCGAAGGGCAGCCGCAGACACAAGCTGCCGTGTACTCTCGACATGCCATGTTTGGTCAACCGTTGCAGCAGGCAGTAACTGCACCACGGTGGCTGTTAGGGCGCACATGGGGCGAAGATAGCACAACCCTAAAATTGGAAAACCGGTTTGATGATGCTGTTGTTGATGCGTTAAAGGCAGCGGGTCATACGGTCGATATTGTTGAGCCGTTTACATCGATCATGGGGCACGCGGGCGCCATCGTCAGAAAGCCAAATGGTGTTTTGATGGGGGCAACGGATCCCAGAAGCGACGGTGCCGTCGCAGCCTATTAAGTCTCTACGACTTTTTCTAAACCGAGCGTGAGAACAATCAACTGCGGGATCGTCACCAAGAAGCTGTCCAGCGTTTCAACCATCTTTGCAGCATCTGGAATAGGTGCGGGGCCTAAGTCACGCGCCAGTGCGCGCCCGATGATTTCCTGAGTAAGCGGATCTATAATTTCCCTGGTCTTCTTCATCTTCTCGTGAACTTCACCATTTGCAATTGCCGTGGCGATAACAGGCGCGACCTGGCGCATCAGATCAGGCCAGATGGCGAGATGACGATATAGTGTGGGGATGACGATGCCATGGGTGCTGGGGATCGAACTGCTGATTTCCAGCAACGTTTCCTGCACATCCGAATCCATGTCACTTAGATTTATAGGTGCGGGCAATTTCATCGTCGTGGCAGGTTCTGCCGGAGCTGCGTGTGGCAGCGTCACCGCATTTTGGGTTTTATCAATCTCGCCAGCAATTATCATTCGAATGGCTGTGATCAATCCTAAATTGACGGGGTTCATCCGGTTATATGTCGCGAACATTGCAGCCAGTAACTGGATGTCTGATGCCGATAGGCCGCAATCCGCGAGGTCCTGTTTGCTCATGGATGGCAGAGATATCTGTTCTATGCGCCTTGCAGCGGCAGGGGCTTCGCGAACCAGATGTCCGTTCTCAAGCTCTGGGCCAATAACCTCCCAAACCCATTCCAGAAATCCGGGGAAGACAGCGAAATGTCTATAAATCAGGGCGGGTGAGCCCACGCCTGTTAGTGTCATGATCCGATCATAGATCGCTTTAATTTCGGGAGATGCATCTGCGGCGGAAATTTCTGGGAGAGTATCAGTCATAAATATCCATGTGATGATGAAGTGCTTCGGATTCAATCAGAGACAGGCACATTGCCCAAAAAGGCATCTTTATGGGTTCGGCAAATGGTGGTCAGCCAATTAATGACGGACCGGACTGCGGGGCGTCGCCGTGTATCATCCAGGACCATCAACCAGGATTCACGGTACATCACAGGAATGCCGGGTGCGACGCGAACCAGTTCAGGGCGCTTATCCCCAACCATACAGCTTAATAGTCCTGCACCTATGCCCTCACTGACTGCATTGGCATAGGTGGCTGCTGAGGCAAACGTGATAGCAATATCTTTGGCTGGAATATGCGCATCAATCCATTGTTGTTCAGGCAAGTAATCTAATGGCCTGGAAAAGCCGACCCACGGACTGCCGTCCAATAAGTTACCGTTGTCGTCCGTTAGATTAGGTGCTGCGTAGATCGCCGTGCCGTGTTCGGCCAATTTACGAGTGCGCGCTTGTCCGGTTGTTGGTTGGGCATGTCGGATTGCGATATCAGCCTCGCGACGCTCTAATACAACGTTGCGTTCTTCGCCGACAAAATCCAAGCGGATGTGCGGATGTTCGGACAAAAACGCACCCGCGTGATGGTTCAAGAAACCTGTAATGAAGGTGGATACGGCAGAAATCCGAACCGATTGGCGGTCGTCTTCGCGCTCAACTTCGATATCGTTTTCTAACTCGCTTGCCAGTGCCTCTATTTTCTCGGCACGCCGTGCAATCGCGCGCCCTGGTTCTGTCATCACGATACCAGCTTCGGCCAGTTCAAATAGCTTCACGCCAAGCTGATCTTCAAGGGCATGGACACGTCTGCTAACAGTGCTTTGGTGCACGTGAAGTGCAGTTGCTGCCGCAGTCATAGTGGGATGGCGTGCCAGCGCCAAGGCATAACGCAAGTCATCCCAAGATATTTTCTCAACGTTCATGGGCAAATCGTAACCGCACCTCGCAAAAATGCAATGCGGTTTCGCAAACTTGTTTGTTGCTGCTGAACATGAACCTGGGCATTCTCTCATCAACAAACGGCCCTGATTTTTTCAGGGCGCGATGAAAAAGGAGTAACTGTCATGAGTACAGCTCTCGATATGAATACGGGTCGTGACACTTCTGGTGAACTGCTATTTGCGGCTGACCGTAGTGCGAAACCGCAAATTATTATCCCAAAGGATGATGGAACTACCAGCCGCAAGGGTCTTGCGGTGGGCAAGGTCACAATCGCTGATGGAAGCCCGCGGTCAGGATTGTTCAGCTTAGACCGTGAGGGTTTCTCGTTTCTCCATAGTCCTAGCAGCGTTCAAAATTTTGAAGATGATAGTGAAGTCGAAGAAACATATTACAAAGAGATTCGCAAAATGGTGTCTGACGCCATTGGCGCTTTTGAAGTTGAAATATTTGATCACACCATTCGCGTCACCGACCCTGAAACCAGTTATCGACGACCTGCCAGTCATGCACATAATGACTACACCGAAAAATCGGGTCCCAGCCGGCTGCGCGATATGATCGGTGATGTGCGTGCCGATGGATGGCTTCAAGATCGGGTGGTGCAGATCAACGTGTGGCGCCCAATTGCTGAGCCCATCCTGCAGATGCCGCTCGCGCTTTTGGATGCCTCCTCATACGATCAAAGCGATTTGGTCACGACTGAGATTATTAACGAACGTCAGAATGGCCGTGTCGGACAAATCTATAGCGTGGTCAACGCACCTGGACAGCGCTGGTTTTATTTCAACGAAATGGTGAAATCGGATGCGATCTTGATCAAAGGCTATGATAGTGAAACGGATGGGCGGGCGCGCTTTACACCGCACTCCGCATTCGCCGATCCGAACACACCAGAAAATGCGCCGCCACGGCGTTCAATAGAAGTGCGGACCTTTGCCCGCGTGCGTCGTTAACTCAAAAAGGATCACCCCATGTCAGATAACGCTGAACCCGTATCCGGTAATTGTCTATGTGGCAGTGTGCGCTACGAAGTTGATCAGTTCGCACGTGGTGTTGTTGGCTGCCACTGCGAACAATGCCGCAAGACATCTGGACACTATGTGGCTGCCACCAAGGCAACGCATGACAATCTTCGAATGATTTCGGATAAAACGCTTAAATGGTATCGTTCGTCGGATATAGCCGAGCGAGGCTTCTGCAGCGAATGCGGGAGTAATCTGTTTTGGCGACGGATTGGTGAAGATGCGACGTCCATTATGGCGGGGGCATTGAATAATCCGACAGGCCTTGCCTTGCAAAGCCACATATACACCGATGACATGGGGGATTATTACGAACTTCATGACGATGTGCCGACCTATCCGCAGTCGGGCTAAATTAAATATTCGTATGGTGCCGGGTTTCTATGTGAATTTACGCGCCAAGGCTTTATATCTTTTGAATTCACTGGGCGTCTCGTATTCAGGAGATAAGTGTGCGGTTTACGAAAATACTCGCAAGTATGTTGGTCATCTTGCTTTGTCTGGTGCCCGCACCTTCTAAGGCCCATCCGCATGCCTGGATTGACGTCACCGTAAAAATTTTATTGGACGATGATGGCCGGGTCCGTGGCCTACATCAGACTTGGTTGTTCGATGATTTCTATTCCATGTTTGTCATGGAAGGCGCGCTGGAAATAGGGGGCGGTAAAGTTAGCCAGCCTGCACTTGAATCATTGTTGGCCGAAAACATGAAGAACTTGGCCGAGTACAATTACTTCACCGAGATTTCGAGCGGCGAAAATGTGTTGTCCATGCTGCCACCCATCAATGCGACGACCCAAGTCATCGATAATCGTTTGGAAATGGCATTCGAAATTCCGCTGGCTGATCCTGTTAGTGCTGATGATATTCCACTGAAGTATGCGATTTATGATCCGACGTATTACATCGAAATGGTTCATGTTGAGAGTGATAATGCAGTGACGTTCAATCAGTCGAATACATCATGCGCGGCCAATATCATGCAGCCTCAGCCAGATCCCGAGAAACTGCTATATGCAAATTCCCTTGATCAATCCGAACAAGGTTACAATGGCTTGGGTAAGTTCTTTGCCGAAGCTGTAACTGTAACATGCGGTTGAAACTTCTTGGATTGTTGGTGTTGATTGGACTGCTTACCGTCGGGCCAGTTTTGAACCCTGTGTCTCATGTTCATGCGGATACCAACGCGTCCGTTGTTGCCACACAAGAAATTGGTATGTTGGATCGCGCTACAATATGGGTTTATCAGCAACAACGGAAATTCCACCGCGAGCTGACAACACATCTGCGTAAGTTGTCAAAAGGCGGCGACTGGCACGTTGCACTAGCATTGATTGGAGCCAGTTTCCTCTACGGTTTGCTCCATGCGGCTGGCCCCGGTCATGGCAAGGCCGTGATGACGGGTTACTTGGTGACGCACCGTGAAACCGTGCGACGTGGGGTGCAGTTGGCTGTTGCTGCGGCTTTCTGCCAAGGCTTGGTCGCAGTGTTTATCGTTTACGGGTTGATTTCACTTGCGGGATGGTTGCCGCGCGAAACCCAGACTGCTGTGACGTGGAGCGAACGGATGAGCTTCGCACTCGTATCCCTCGTGGGTGCCTTTTTACTGTATCGCGGGTTGAAGGGGCTTTGGAAACGTTTACGACCAACACCTGAATGCGACCATCATCACGAGCATGGTCACGTTCATGATGATTCATGCGGCCATGGGCATATGCCATCACCCGATGTTGTTGCGAATGCAACGGATTGGAAGACAATGGCGGGTGTTGTGCTGTCTATTGGGATTCGACCTTGTACAGGGGCCATTATCGTACTGGTGTTTGCCAAGGCCGTCGCGCTTTCATGGATTGGGATTGCCGCTGTGATTGCAATGTCTGCTGGCACGTCACTCGCGATTGCGACTTTGGCTGCCACTGCAGTCGGTATTCGTAAAGTGGCCATCAATCTTCCAGTGACCCCGACTAAATACCTGGGGCACGCAGCGGACGTTGCGGCGGCGTTGGGGGGTATTGCAATCTTGTTGATTGGAATCTCATTGCTAAGTACTGCCTTTGGGCCCGTACATCCGATTATGGGTTAATGAATGTGCTCTTATCTCATTAAATGGGATGAATGATCTCATTAATATTGATTATATGATGTGAGTATGGTACAAAGACGACAATCAATCATCTTAACCTGAAATCAGAGGTCACATCATGAGTTCCGAAGCCGTCGCAAAGGTATCTGACGATAGTCCCGAAAAAGAGGTCATCAAAGGCTTGGTAGAAAAAGCCCGTGCAGCGATGGCGCAGTTCGCCAATGCGGATCAGGCTCGCGTTGATGAGGCTGTGACAGCTTTGGCATGGTCGATATATGAGCCGGGCCGGGCCAAGGAACTTGCGGAACTCGCGGTTAACGACACTGGGCTTGGTAATGTTGCCAGCAAGATCATGAAGAACCAGCGCAAGACATTTGGCTGTCTGCGTGATTTGTCCCGTGTGAAATCGGTTGGGATAATCGAAGAAATTCCTGAAAAAGGTTTGGTGAAGTACGCAAAGCCTGTTGGTGTAGTGGCCGCTGTATCGCCATCGACCAACCCCGCAGCGACACCCGTGAACAAAGCCATGTTCGCGATTAAGGGCCGGAACGCGGTTATTATCGCACCGTCGCCAGCAGGAATAGGCACGACGGCCAAGACCGTTGAATACATGCGTGCCGAGCTTGAGAAAATTGGCCTGCCTGCCGATCTGGTTCAGGCTTTGCCAGCGCCCGTGAATAAGCAGCTGACACAAGAATTGATGTACGCCGCCGATTTGGTCGTTGTCACCGGATCACAGAACAACGTTAAGCGCGCGTATTCGTCAGGAACGCCAGCCATAGGCGTGGGGGCGGGGAACGTACCTGTCGTGATTGATGAGACGGCTGATCTGGATGATGCCGCTGAGAAAATTTGCATGTCCAAGATATTTGATAATTCGACATCTTGTTCGTCTGAGAACTCCATCATTATTCTGGATAGCGTATATGACGAAGCCATCGCAGCGCTGAAGCGCGCAGGCGGCTACGTGTGTAACGCCGAGCAAAAAGAGAAAGTTCGTGAGAATCTCTGGGTTGATGGCAACCTCAACCGTCATGTGATCGCCAAAGACGCAGACGTTTTGGTTGATGTGTTCGGCTTTGGTGATGATGCCAAAGGCAATAAATTCTTCATGGTCGAAGAAGGTACCCCCGATCCGACCAGCAAATTTATCGACGAGAAACTATCACTGGTGCTGACCGTCTACCGCGCCAAAGACATGGACGATGTCGTTTCGCAACTGAACACGATTTTGAACGTCTGCGGTATCGGGCATTCCGTTGGTATTCACACCAACGTGCCAGAACATGCAGATCGATTGGCAGCAGAAATTGACGTCGTTCGCGTTCTCGTTAATCAGGCTCATACTTTCGGTAACGGTGGTGGCTTTAATAACGGCCTCAACTTCACGCTTACGATGGGCGGGGGCACTTGGGCCGGAAACTCTATAGATGACAACTTGAACTACCGTCACTTCATCAACATTACACATTTGGTGAAAACAATCCCCGAAGATAAACCGTCTGAAGACGCATTGTTCGGCGATTATTGGGGCAAGTACGGCAAATAACGCGCAATTTTTAGCGCAAGGGAACATCATATGAACTTCGAAGAATACGCGTCGAAGCCGCTACTCGCGGCTGGGGGCATCGCGGTCCCGAACAGCATCCTCGTTTATAACGTGGCGGATGTCGCCGGGGCAGCCGAGAAAATCGGCCCCTGTGTTGTTAAGGCGCAGGTCCCGACGGGCAAGCGTGGCAAAGCGGGTGGCATTAAGCTTGCCGCCGACCCAGCCGAAGCTGTGGAACACGCAACCAATATTCTCGGTATGGATATCGCGGGTCTCATGGTTGAAAAGGTTTTGATTGAAGCGCAGTCATCGATTGCCCGGGAATACTACGTGGCGGTTTTGAATGACCCGATTAGCAAAAGCCCAATGGTCATGTTCTCAACAGAAGGTGGCATGGACATTGAAGAGATTGCTGTTGAAACACCAGAAAAGCTGAAGAAACACGCGGTGGATATCCGCAAAGGCTTTAACAAGGCTGACGCTGAAGCATTGATTGCAGGTGTTGATCTGGAAGGGGCCGAAGACGGTGTCGCAGACGTCCTGGTAAAACTCTATGACGTTTACATCGAAAACGATGCCGAGCTTTTAGAAATCAATCCTTTGATCGTCACCGGCGATGGCGCGGTTATGGCACTGGATTGCAAGTTCACGCTTGATGACAGCGCGATTAAGCGCCGAGAAGAATTATCGACCAAGGGCACGCCCGACAAATTGACCGAGTTGGAATTGCGCGGCGAAGAAGCTGGCATCAAATACATCGAACTCGACGGTGATGTTTGTGTGCTAGCCAACGGCGCAGGCCTGACCATGACCACCATGGACGTGGTACGTCATCACGGTGGTAACCCAGCGAATTTCTGCGAAATCGGTGGCGAAGCGTACACCAAAGGCAAGATCGCATTGGATTTGGTTTTATCGAAGCCTGGGATCAAAAGCTTAGTTGTTAATTTCTGCGGTGCGTTCGCGCGGTGCGATGTGATGATGGAAGGGCTTTTGGATGCCTGGGATGAACTGCAGCCCGATATTCCGGTCTTCTTCTCAATTGCTGGAACTGGTGATGAAGAAGCGATACGAATGCTTAAAGAAAAACTCAACATGGATCCGCTGCCCGATATGAGCGCTGCTTGCAAAGCAGCCGTCGATGCAGCGAAGGGAGGGGCGTGACATGATTATTCCACGCAAGGAAACACGCATTCTCGTTCAGGGGATCACCGGTAAGCAGGGCACCTTCTGGACCGAGCGGATGCAGGAATACGGTGCCACCATCGTCGGTGGTGTGAACCCTAAAAAGGCAGGCACCACACATTGCGGTGTGCCTGTGCATGCGAATGCTGTCGAAGCACAGAACGAAACGGGCTTTGATGCGTCGTTGATGTTCATACCGCCGCTGGGTGTGAAGGCTGCTGCCTTGGACGCCATCGAAGCTGGAGCCAAAATGATCCTGTGTTTGACCGAACATGTCCCGGTTCAAGACATCATGTACATTATGGCAGCCGCAAAAGAAGCAGGCACACGGATTGTCGGCCCGAATACGGCGGGTGGCGTGACGGTTGGCGAAACTTTTATGGGCTTCATGCCTGCCTTTAACGAACGTATCTTCAAAAAAGGTAGCGTTGGTGTGCTGTCGCGCTCAGGCTCGTTAGGCACGTTGCTGTGTCAGAACATCGTCTCGGCTGGATTTGGCCAGACGGCGTTTGTTGGCATTGGTGGAGATCCGGTGATCGGAACAACCACACGCGATGCGCTTGAGGCATTGGATAACTTCCCTGGTACAGAAGCCGTTGTCATGGTCGGTGAAATCGGCGGCACTATGGAAGAAGACGCCGCTGAGTACGTCAAAACCATGAGCAAACCTGTTTGCGCGTTTATCGCTGGTGGTGCAGCCCCTCCCGGCAAAAAAATGGGCCACGCGGGTGCCATCGTAATGGGTGACAAGGGGACATATGCATCCAAGAAAACAGCACTAGAAGGTGCCGGTGTGAATGTCTTATCAACCCCTGTACATGTTGGCGAAGCGTTGAAAGAAATGATCGGCTAAATAATCATCGAATGTGACGTTGGACACATGCAGATCATGTGATCCGGCGTAGCGTTCAGTTGGTGGTGTCGTCTCGTAAAATGGGAGACGACTGTTATGTTAGATCATGCTTCAGTCCAGTTTGAAGCGCCGGAAACGGTATTAGATGTTGAAGCTGCGTGGCAGATGCGTGCGGCGTTGGATAAGCCCCCGTCTCTGCCATTAAGCGACGTCATCAGACGCGCCAGCATGGACTCGCCTGCAGGGTCATCATGGTTGTCCGACTTTTGGCGTGCATTGAACGGACCGGGTAAACTCTCGGCTGCCGAGTATTTTTATTACAAGCTTTATGATGGGCGTCATTCCGAGGATGGGATCACTCGTTTTGTTGGAAAAACCAACCAAAACAAGATGCATTTTGCCTGCAATGATGAACGTTGGTTTGCACCGTCATCGGACAAATTATTCTTTTTGGCATCCATGCGTGGCAATGATGTTGCGACACCTGAAACCCTGGCCGTATTTGACGCCAAAACAGGACGCAGTCATCCCCAATTAATTAAGGATATCGAAGGGCTGATCGCGTTTTTGGATCAACCCGAAAATTATCCGATGTTCGCAAAGCCAATCGATGGCATGTACAGCATTGGCGCACTTGCATTAACCGATGGTGGTCGGGGTAGTGCCCACGTGCGCGGTGCGGGTGAAGTATCAACCCGTGAAATCGCGGATTATATGTTCCGTGTTAGTGATGCCGGCTACTTACTGCAAAAGACGTTGAATGCCGCACCGGACTTGGCCAGCGCGTTTGGTGGCACGTTATCTAGCATTCGGATGTTGGTGTGCCTTGGCCCAGGTGGTGCGCGCCTAGAAAGTGCAGTCGTTAAAATCCCGACCATGGACAATGTCGCCGATAACTATTGGCGGGGTGGCAATATGCTGGGCGCGATTGAGGCAGATAGCGGAACAATCACTCGTATCGTCACGGGCACGGGACCTGATATTAAATGTGTGGTGTCGCATCCAGATACTGGGGCGATGCTCCTCAGCCGGATGTTGCCGCATTGGGCTGATGCCAAGGAAATGTGCTTGCGCGCTGCAGGTATGTTGCCAGGTATCCGGACGCAATCCTGGGATATCGCGCTCACACCTGATGGTCCAGTCGCGTTAGAAGTCAATTGGGGTGGAGATTTAAATCTACATCAGTTGGCCCATGGGCATGGTGCACTGACACCAAGCTTTTGTGCACATCTTCGTGAAGCTGGTTACAAAGGGAAGTTGCCAAAATTCGATAACTAAGAGGTTTTATGAGACAGCGGTCGTTGACCGACCGCTGTCGAGCCGCCACATACTTGGATCATACATATTTATCGGGGGTCCAGGATGGCGAGCGCACTTTTCACTTCAATAGAATTACGGGGATTAACACTCCCGAACCGTGTCGTCGTGGCACCGATGTGCCAATACTCTGCAGAGGATGGCACCGTTGGTGACTGGCACGTCATGCATCTGGGCCAATACGCTGTTTCAGGTGCGGGGTTGTTGTTTGTCGAAGCAACTGGTGTTGAGGCTGCTGGTCGCATTACGCCTGGCTGCGTTGGTTTGTATTCCGATGAAAACGAAGCGGCACTGAAGCGTGTTCTTAATTTCTGCAATGCCTATGGCAATGTGCCTGTTGGTATTCAGCTTGCCCATGCGGGTCGCAAAGCATCTGTCGATGTTCCGTGGAAGGGTGGCGCACCCATCAATGCAGATAACGGCGCATGGCAAACGGTAGGCCCGTCGGCTGCATCCTATGCAGATGGATGGCACACACCCGATGAGATGGATGATGAGACGCTGGATCGTGTGAAGCAGGGCTTCGTTCAGGCGGCTGAGCGTTCCGTTCGTTTGGGCTTTAAGGTCATCGAATTGCACTGCGCGCACGGGTACTTGTTGCATCAGTTCTTGTCGACAATTTCGAACCGCCGAAATGACACTTATGGTGGATCGATCGAAGGCCGCATGCGTTATCCGATTGAAATTTATCAGGCTGTTCGCGCAGTTGTTCCTGATGACATCCCCATTGGATTTCGGATTTCGGCAACAGATTGGGTCGAAGGCGGTTGGGATATCGCCCAAAGTGTTGTGTTTGCAAAGGAACTCAAAAAGCTCGGCTGTGATTTCATCGATGTGTCGTCAGGTGGAAATTCACCAGATCAGCAAATTCCAGTCGGCCCAGGCTATCAGACCGGTTTTGCTGCTGAGATCAAACGTGAAACCGGATTGCCGACGATGGCGGTGGGTAAAATCACCGATGCGCTGCAGGCCGAACACATTATCCGAAGCGGTCAGGCCGATATGGTCGCGCTGGCACGTGGTATGCTCTATGATCCTCGCTGGACATGGCATGCGGCAGAGGCATTGCGAGCGACGGCAGCATTCCCACCACAATATCAACGATGCCATCCGGCACTGGCGGGCGAACCCGTTCCCGGCAACCCTCCGCCTCCGGAAAAGGTCGCTAAAGCAGCAGGTGCATCATGAGTAGATTAGGTCCGATACGTCTTGAAGATATGGATGACGCACAACGCGCCGTGTTCGATGGCATTACAGGTGGCCCACGTTCCAAGGGTGATCCTGCCGAGATGCTTAACGAAGAGGGCGCACTTCGCGGACCATTCAATGCGATGCTCAGATCACCAG
>DGNZ01000159.1 GCA_002389175.1 Rhodospirillaceae bacterium UBA4479
GAAAACATCATTGGCGAGATCGATTTGCGTCGGGTGGATCGCCCATTTCCCCTCACAACCCAATACGGCGGCGCGTTTTGCCTGCGCGACATAGCCGTCCTGGTCTTGGATATCGCCAAACGGCCCATCGATGGGGCGCAATCCGTTGGCGCGAGCGGCAACGACCATGCGTGCGATCGCATAATGCCACATATCGCCCCAATGAACCGCACGCTCGCCGTCAGCCAGCGGATCGGGGAGCACATGATAATCTTCGTTAGGCCCGCCGATATTCGTTGTCCGCGCTTTGGTCGATGCCGCGTAGTCGGCGACACCGAAATGCAGCGATTCGTTTCTGGGTGACGCTGCTGCGATTTCGTGGACGTTTTCCATACCAAGTGCGGTTTCGATGATCATTTCAAAGCCGATCTTGTTGGTCAGCCCCTTGGCCGCTTCGATTTGGGTGACCAGCATGTCGATGGCATAGATATCGGATGCGGTGCCCGCTTTTGGTATCATGATGAGGTCTAAGTGCTGCCCCGCTTGCTCCACCACGTCGATGACATCGCGGTAGCAATAATGGGTATCGAGGCCATTGATTCGAACGGAAACGGTCTTAGAAGACCAATCCAGATCGTTCAGTGCTTCGATGATGTTTTTGCGGGCCTGTTCTTTGTCGTCTGGCGCGACGGCATCTTCAAGATCAAGGAAAACCATGTCGGCGCTGCTTTCTGCAGCCTTTTGCAGAAACTTTGGGCTAGATCCTGGAACGGCCAATTCGGAGCGGTTCAGGCGTGCTGGCGCTTGTTCAACAATGGTGAAGCTCATTTTGAAAATCCTCGAACATAAATAATTTAATTATGCGCAGCAGAATGCCGAAACTTGTGCATATGCACAATGATAAATGTGTGCGCATGCACAACGACAAACTTGAGCAGATGCACAGAGGTAAAATGGCTTCTATTCAGGGAAAGCACGCAAAGAAAAACGGTTGATGATGTCATCAACCGTTGAGTTTGGAGAGTTATTAACGTGAATCTTAAAAGTTGATCGCGATCACGCGAACGATTGGAAATTCGTCTGTTGAGCATCTGTGACAGATGCTGGAGCTGAGGCTTGGCTGCGCTTTCGCTCGACTTCACGATGAACAGCATCGCGGTACAACAGCTCTTTGGCTTTTCTGCGGCGTTTCAATTCGACGCTCTCGCGGATAACCACGAAAATACAAACAATCATTCCGATGACAAATGCAGCAGTAAGTGCACCTAGTTTAATCACTTCTGCGTCGCTGAAAGCATCCATTTTGATCTTTTCCCCGTTCCCGTTACGCGTTATTGCAACGCGGCTGTTAGTCATGTGCTGGTGTGCAATTTCGATTACAATATCGACTTTCTTCCTCTGTGACCGATTCAATTGATTGCAGTTTGTTACGGAATGTTAAAAGGCCCTCGCAACGCCGTGACTTGCCCTGATATGCGTCAATGTGCTTTATCCAATGCGTTGTGGTGCCCACAGGGGGACCACGCCTAATTTACAGGAGTTTTCCATGCGGTTTCGTGCGTTCGTTCCTTTCCTTGCAGCAATTGCCATTTCGACATCATCGATGTCCGTTGCCATCGCAGCAGATGATCCGGTCGTGGCTATTGTTAACGGCCATAAAATCTTGAAATCAGAACTTATGGCAGCGCGCGAGAATTTGCCTGAAGAGTACCGGCCGGTTCCGATGGAGCAGATTTTCCCGGTACTGTTGTCGAGCCTTGTCGACAGCAGATTGGTTGCGGTGGACGCGAAATCTCGGAAACTCGATAAAGAGGCGGGATACAAAGAGCGGTTAGAGCAAATTTCTGTTCAAGTCCTTGAAAGATATGCCGTTCGCCAAGCAATCGAAGCAGCCGTCACCGACGATAAACTTCGCACCGAATACCAAAATCGCGTTTCAGGTGGCGGAGACAAAGAAGTCAGTGCTCGTCATATTCTTGTGAAAACCAACGATGAAGCGATGGCGATCATCAAGGAACTTGATGGCGGTGCAGACTTTGCCGAGCTTGCAAAAACCAAATCAACCGGGCCATCTGGTCCCAGAGGCGGCGACTTGGGTTATTTCGCAAAGGGCCAGATGGTGCCACAGTTTGAAACCGCCGCATTTGCGCTGGAAAAGGGTGCTTACACCAAAGAGCCCGTTCAAACGCAATTTGGTTTTCATGTCATCAAAGTTGAAGACTCCCGCGAGACAACACCACCAACCTTCGAAGAAAGTGTGGACGAGATTCGCAACGATATGGCACAAGCCGCTGCGGCCCAATATATCGAAGGTCTTCGTGGCGCCGCCAAGATTGAGCGTTTCAATATCGATGGCTCTAAACAGAACTAAGTGAAAAACGAAACATTATGGTAGATCGCTCGCCTCTGGCGCCAAAAACATTCCCTGACATGCCGCCCATTGGCGGTGTGCAGATTTCAGTTGCCGAGACCAAACTGAAGTACAAGGGGAGACCCGATCTACTGATGATGGCCTTTGATGAGGGCACCAGTGTCGCTGGTGTGTTCACCAAATCACTATGTCCCTCTGCTCCCGTCGATTGGTGCCGACAGCATCTATCTGGTGGTGAAGCGCGCGGTTTGATCGTCAACGCGGGCAACGCCAATGCATTTACGGGACAAGCAGGTGCCGACGCGTGTGAAGCCATGGTTGCTGCCGTGGCAGATACGCTAACCTGCCGACCCAGTCGTATTTACGCCGCATCAACAGGTGTTATCGGTGAAGTATTACCAGCAAAAGACTTAGCGCCGTTTGTGGCGTCCATGACGCCGAGCGCTGATGCCAACGCCTGGCAAGATGCGGCGACGGCGATCATGACGACGGATACATTCGCCAAAGGATCGACAAGAACAGCGGATATCAATGGGACGTCCGTATGCATCAACGGTGTAGCCAAAGGGTCGGGCATGATTGCGCCTGATCTGGCAACGATGCTGTCCTTCATCGTGACCGATGCCAAGTTGGATAGCGACGTTCTTCAAGATATCCTGAGTGACGCCGTGGAGCGCAGTTTCAACCGGACAACCGTGGACAGCGACACGTCGACAAGTGACACCGTTATGGCATTCGCAACTGGCGCGTCAGGTTCGGATGATGTGACGGATTCAGATGACCCGGCATTGGACGCATTCAAAGACGCCATGCTGGCCGTGTGCACTGATCTTGCCATGCAGGTCGTGCGTGACGGCGAGGGCGCATCAAAGTTCATCGCCGTTCGGGTCACAGGAGCCGAAGACGACGCTGCGGCCAAACGCATTGGCTTATCGATTGCGAATTCGCCCCTGGTGAAAACCGCGATTGCAGGCGAAGACGCCAACTGGGGTCGAATCGTCATGGCGGTGGGTAAAGCGGGTGAGCGTGCCGAGCGCGATAAGCTATGTATTCGTATCGGCGGCATCGATGTGGCCAAGGACGGGGCTGCCGTTGATGGGTTTGATGAAACACCCGTGGCCGCGCACATGAAGGGCCAGGAAATTGATATCGAAGTCGATATCGCGCTGGGCGATGGCGACGCCACTGTGTGGACCTGCGATTTGACCCACGGATACATTTCAATCAATGCCGATTACAGATCCTGATTCCGACGGCTGTTGGGGCGCACCGTTTCCTGGTAAGGACGGCGGCCCTGTCAAAACGGTTCTGGTCGCGGCCGCGGCCCTGATCGATGCAGATGGACGCGTCTTAATCGCGAAACGCCCTGCGGGTAAAACCATGGCGGGGCTGTGGGAATTCCCAGGCGGTAAGGTTGAGGTGGGCGAGTTGCCCGAAACGGCCTTGGTCCGTGAACTGGACGAAGAACTCGGCATCGACATCACCGAAACCTGCTTGGCGCCGTTTACCTTTGCCAGTCACGCCTATGATAATTTTCATTTGTTGATGCCATTGTACCTGTGCCGGATTTGGCGCGGCCAGATGACCCCACGCGAGGGCCAGGAACTGAAATGGGTGCAACCCGTTCGGTTGGGGGACTATCCCATGCCGCCAGCGGATGTGCCGCTGGTCGCGTTGTTGCGGGATTATCTGTAAGACGTAAGACGTCTGCGGTCAGCTATTCACCTGCACCGCGTTTTTCAACATCCTTTGCTGCGTTCCGAAGTTCATGGACCGCATCGTCAAAGAATGCATCAAGTTGCGCGCGCATCGGGGGTGAGAGCGCCAATAGCTTAGAGCGCGCATCGTCGGGGTTTTCTTTTTCGACAATGATGCCGCGTTCAAGCGCCGTATCGATGAACTTTGCCGCCGTCAGGGGACTTTTCACGCCCGTGATGGCACGCCCGGCATCCGTTTTCCGGATCGGTTTTGGATTTCGCCAAAGGTGGGTCAGTAAATCCCAATAGGCGGCATCGTAAAAATCGGTGTCGCCCGCGAACACATCGACCCATTTCATGCCGATGCGATCAATGAACTCCAGGTATCCCCGGCGTTGATCATCCGTATACGTAAGTGGCATCTGTCCCGTCCCTGAAAACCGCAAAAAGCGACATTATTCTTATCGTAAATTTTGATATTAAAAATATATCAAACAAGATAATGGTCTTAAAATCATATTAAGTCAATGAAAATAAACAATTTTTCATCATATATGTCATTTTACATTTATAATTAAAATTATAATTGACTATAAATATATACATAAATATAATTATAAATACATGATGAGAAATCACACAGGCAATTGAAACAGGAGGATGTTATGAAACATTCAGTTGAAGTCACACCAAATCAGAATTCAGTTAAGCCCGTAAATCGTTTATGGATGCGCCGTCCTATGGCCGCGCTTGTGGCTGCCTTTATGGGCGTCAGCATGCTCGGCGGGTGTGTCACGGATCAGAACTCAAAACAAATCATGGGCTCCTTGGTCGGTGCCGGGCTGGGTGGTTTCGGCGGATCGAAAATCGGCTCGGGACGGGGTCAAATGGCCGCCATTGCTGTCGGAACACTCGCTGGCGGTCTTATCGGGAATTCCATCGGTGGATCGTTGGACAAGGCCGATCAGGCCTATGCCCAAAAGGCCCAATGGAATGCAGCCTCTGCGCCTATCGGGGAAACCATTGCCTGGTCAAACCCTGAAACCGGCAACAAAGGGCGCGTGACCCCGACGCGTGAAGGGCGTCATCGTTCCGGCGCGTATTGCCGAGAATACCAGACCGAAGTCATCGTCGGTGGCGAATCCCAGGTCGGTTATGGCACCGCGTGTCAGATGCCCGATGGCGATTGGAAAATTCAAAGCTAATGAACGTCACATAAAAGCTGCACCAAGCGTCGTGTCGGCGGGGGATCCTCCGACCTTCGGCGCACGACGCAAAGAGGGCGATCTGGCTGAAAACCGGATCGCCCATTCTTTTTTTGGGTAATATTTGCATCGATTATCAGAGCAGTTTTGACAGGCCCGCGTTATCCGGCCAAATTTCGTTTATGTCTGACAATACATCACAAAAAACAGTCACCGCAGCTTTGGTCATCATCGGCAACGAAATCCTTTCGGGCCGGACCAAGGATGCCAATTTGGGATACCTCGGCGACGAGCTGAACAAGCTGGGAATCCGCATGATGGAATGCCGGGTTGTGGCGGATATCCCGAGCGCCATCATCAGCGCGGTCAACGACATGCGCGCGACCTATGATTACGTGTTCACAACGGGGGGCATCGGGCCGACCCATGATGACATCACATCGGAATGCATCGCCCAGGCTTTTGATCTGCCGTTCGGCGCGAACCCCGAAGCCGTCGCCATTCTGGATGACTATTACAGTCCCGAGGACCGCACCGAAGCCCGCTACCGCATGGCCAAAACGCCCGAGGGCGCGATTTTGATCGAAAACCCCGTATCCAAAGCGCCCGGATTTCAGGTCGAAAATGTGTTCGTGCTGCCGGGGGTGCCCAAGATCATGCAGGCCATGTTCGGCGGCTTGCGGCATCGACTGATCGGGGGACAGCCCATGGTCAGCCGCACGGTGACATCGCAGGTCCCTGAAGGAAAAGCGGGCGCGGGCCTGGGTGAGCTGCAAGAACGCTACCCGGATACGGAAATCGGCTCGTACCCATTTTTTCGCGACGGCAAGCCGGGGGCGAATGTTGTGGTCCGGGCCCAGGATGCGGCGTTGGTGGATATCGTCGTCGATGAGGTCGCCAAATTGCTGGTGTCGCTGGGCGGCGAGCCATTGATCGAGATCAATTCCTAAAATTCAAAACTCCATTAACGTCGTATCCAGGAGAATTTGAAATGACAAAATTATTGCCAGGGCAGCTGGTACCAGACCTAGACGTTCATTCGGTCGGCGGCGGCGCATGAATGCAGCGCTTCCCAATCTGGCCGAAAGCAGACGTAAGTTTTTCACGTTTGCCGCCAAGCGCGCCATTTTGGGAACGGCGATTTCGGCGGTGGTGGCCGCAGCATTTCTTTTTTCTGATGTGGGCGGGATCACGTCGATTATGATGCGCTCAACCGATGCGTGGTTGTGGATGGCGTTCTTTTGTTTTGATATCTGGGTCACCACAACGGCCATCACCATCGCCATCGGCTTTATGCGCCTGGGCGATTGGAGTGATCCTCCCAGCGAAGATAAAAAGTGACCTTAGCGTTCAAGAATGAACAGTGACCTTAGCGTTCAAGAATGAACGACGACACATCAACCCGGGGCTGCCAACCGTGGCGCTCTAATTCGGGGTCTGTGTGTTCCTCAACAGGATACCCCAAACATAGATACCCGATGAGTTTCCAATCTTTTGGCACATCCAATATGGCATCGACTTTGGCCGGGTTCAGGATCGACACCCAGCCCAGACCGATGCCATGGGCGCGTGCCGCCAACCATAGCGTTGTGACCGCGCCCACAACGGAATAGGCCAGCATTTCGGGCATGGTGCGCCGCCCAAGGCCCAAGCCCAACTCTGTCCCCTCATCACAATAAACAGCCAAGTGCACCGGGGCATCGCGCAGCCCCGACAGCTTCAAGGACGCATAGGTCTCTGCCCGCTCGCCATCATAATCTTTGAGGGCGTCTGCATTGGCATCTTCAAATATTTCAATCACGCCTTTGCGGCGCTTGGCATCGTTGACGAGCACGAACCGCCAGGGTTGCGCGTTGCCGACACTGGGGGACAACGCCGTCATCCTCAGCAGCTCTTTGATATCTTCTTTGGGCACCGGATCAGGCCGGAATCGCCGCACATCTCGCCGCCAGACCAACAGGTCTTCAAGGGTTTCCTGAAACCGGGCATCAAAGTCCGGTTTGGATGATGGGGTGCCGTTATCGCTCATTTCCGGAGCGTTGCATTCAACGACTTGGTGGGCAAGGGGGATCGTTGGCGCGGAAACAGTCGCGCAAAATGTTGCGACACCGTGGCTTTTCAGGCTTGCGAAAGGCCCTGATCAGCGGGTACTTTCCCGTCGTCTGCGGGCGTGGTGGAATTGGTAGACACAAGGGACTTAAAATCCCTCGATCCTAGATCGTGCCGGTTCAAGTCCGGCCGCCC
>DGNZ01000151.1 GCA_002389175.1 Rhodospirillaceae bacterium UBA4479
GTCACCCCCGCGAAGGCGGGGGTCCATAGAACGCGAGCCATGGTTTCCCGCCTTCGCGGGAATGACGCGAGAGTCACGTACCCTTCCGAGGCGTTGCCAAGTTCGTGATGCTCCACGATACTTCTGTCACCAAAGGGGAGGAATATCATGAGTGTAGATTGGCAGGGTGTATTTCCCGCATTAATGACGGAATTCAAGGCGGATGGCGCGCTCGATCTAGATGCGACGCAGCGCCACATTCAATCGTGCATGGATGCGGGCGTTGAGGGTCTGGTCATGCTGGGCACGTTGGGTGAAAACCCATCATTAACCCAAGATGAAAAAGAAAGCGTCCTTGCCGCAGCCGTCGAAACCACCGGCGGTAAAATCCCGGTCCTGACAGGCGTTGCCGAATACACCACCGAATTCGCGATTGATTTCGTGCGCCGTGCCGAGCGTGCTGGCGTTGCGGGCCTGATGGCCCTGCCCTGCATGGTTTATCAGCAGGACAGCCGTGAAGCCGCCAACCATTTTCGGACCCTGGCAAATGCCACCGACTTGCCGATCATGATCTACAACAATCCCGTGGCCTATAAGGTTGATCTAAGTCCCGAGGTTTTTGCAGGACTGGCAGATGTTGAAAACATCGTCTCGGTCAAAGAATCTTCTCACGACAGCCGCCGCATCACCGACATGTTTAATGTTGTCGGGGATCGATACATCATTTTCTGTGGTGTCGATGATCTGGTCCTCGAAAACCTGTTGTTCGGTGCCAAGGGCTGGGTCTGTGGCATGGTCAATTCATTCCCCCGCGAAGCCGTCCGACTTTATGAATTGGCGCGCGACGGCAAAGTCGCCGAAGCGTACGAGCTATATAAATGGTTCATGCCGCTGCTGCATTTGGATGTCGACGTGAAGTTGGTGCAGATGATCAAACTCGCCAATCAAATGACGGGCGAAGGCAGCGAAGTTGTTCGCGCACCGCGCCTGATCCTTGAAGGCGCTGATCGTGCCCACGTCGAAGCCGTCGTCAATCACGCGCTAGAAACGCGCCCCAATCTGTAAGCGCGAGGCAATGTGAGCGGCCAAAACGTCACCGTCATCGGCAACGGCATCATCGGACTGTGCATTGCGCGTTCGTTATTGAATGACGGCCATACAGTAACGGTCGTGTCTCGTGACGCAGTCGACGAAGGAACATCCATCGGCAACGCGTCCGGCATTGCCCAGGCTGAAATTTTTCCGATTGCAGAACCCGGCCTGTGGAAGAAAGTCCCCGGCATGTTGATGGACCCTTTGGGACCGCTTCATTTTCGCTTGGGACATCTGCCGAAATTGATGCCCTGGATGTATCGGTTTTTGCACGCGTGCCGACCTGAAAATCAAGCCCGTGGCATCGCCGCCTTGGCCGCCATCATGGAGCCGAGCATCCGTGATCATCAGGCCATGCTGGATGATATCAACGGCAAACATTTGCTGATTGGCGAAGGCGTTTTATTTGTCTATCGGTCCGAGGCCGCGCGCGATCATGCCGCACCGGAATGGCAGATCCGCCAAGATTACGGGGTCGATTCATTTAAGCTAGACCGTGATGGCATACGCCAGCACGAGCCCTCATTGGGCGAAGAAGCCCGGGCTGGTTACTATTCCCCAAACTGGGCGCATTACAGTGACCCCAAGCAAGTTTTAAATGCGCTCCACAGCCATCTTCGAGAACGTGATGTCACGTTTTTGACGGGCGAAGTCGTTGGCCTGGAAAGCATCGATAACAAAGTCGCGGCACTTCACTTTAAGGATGGCCAGCGTCATATCGTCGATCATTTGGTTATAGCGGGCGGAGCATGGTCGGGGCGGCTTAGCCAACAATTGGGCGAATCATATCCCATCGAAGCCGACCGAGGATACAACACCACCCTGCCCAATCCCGGCATGGATATGAAAAAATATGTGACCTTCGCCGAAGATAACTTTGTCGCAACACCACTTTCGATCGGGTTGCGGATCGGTGGGGCCGTCGAAATGGGGGGATTGGATGCGCCACCCAACTATGCACGGTCAGACGCACTGATTCAGTTGGCCAAACGATATCTGCCTGACCTCAATACCGAGGGGGGCACCCAGTGGATGGGTCATCGCCCGGGATCACCTGATTCAATTCCGGTGATTTCCAAATCCGCCACATGCGACAACGTGACGTATGCATTTGGGCACGGCCATCTGGGCCTGACATTATCACCCACGACAGCGCGACTGATCACCGATATGATCAGTAACCGCGATCCTGGCATTGATATGACACCTTACCGTATCGACAGATACCGCTGATCAAAGAGAAGCCATATGACCAACCACACTTTTTTCTGCGTCGATGGGCACACCTGCGGCAACCCCGTTCGGATGGTTGCGGGTGGCGCGCCGTTCCTGGACGGCGACACCATGATCGAACGCCGCGCGCATTTTATGAAAGACTATGACTGGATCCGAACCGCGCTGATGTTTGAGCCGCGCGGCCACGACGTAATGTCGGGATCGATCCTGTATCCGCCAACCCGCGATGATTGCGATGTGGCGATTATGTATATCGAGGTGTCAGGATGCCTGCCCATGTGCGGCCACGGCACCATCGGCACGGTGACGTTTATGATAGAACGCGGGATCATCGTCCCGAAAATTCCCGGCGTTGCGATGCTGGACACGCCCGCCGGTGTCGTCGAAGCCCGTTATGAAATGGACGGCGACTTTGTTGATAACGTGACACTGACAAATGTGCCGTGTTTCTTGGCGGACACCGATTGCACCGTCGATGTGCCCGACCTTGGCACCCTCACGTTCGATGTTGCCTACGGGGGGAACTTTTATGCGATTATCGAGCCACAGGAAAACATGCCCGACATGGCGACATTAACACCGGGTGATATCCAGCGCCTCAGCCCGGTTGTCCGCAATCTGGTCAACGAAAAATATGATTTTGCGCACCCGGAACAATCCGCCATTCATTCCGTCAGCCATGTCATGTGGACAGGGAAACCGACCGTCGATGGCGCAGATGGTCGAAACGCTGTTTTCTATGGTGATAAGGCGATTGACCGATCTCCTTGCGGGACGGGCACATCGGCGCGCGTAGCCCAGCGCCACGCCAAAGGTCAGTTGAATACGGACGAAACATATGTGCACGAAAGTATCATCGGGTCGTTATTCACCGCCAAAGTTGAAGGCGAGACCACCGTCGGCGGCAAACCCGCCATCATCCCATCGATTGCAGGATGGGCGCGGATGCACGGCCTCAATACGATCTATGTCGATGATCGTGACCCGTTCAAGCACGGGTTTGTTCTAAAATAAAAACACCCGTCTATCGTTCGCTTTGGATTATAACAGTTCTTGCGCACTTTTTTTAATGACGTCCGCAATCATATTTATCAATTCACGTTTTGGATAACTCTCACGGAACACCAACCGGATGGCGCGCGCAGCGTGTTTGTCATTAATCGGGCGGATCGCAAGTTTGGACCGGACGCCACCACCTTGACTGACGGCAAGTGAAGGCAACAATGTAATGCCCGTTCCAGCGGCGACCAAACCAATGATGGTTTCCAAGCTTGATGCCTGGGTGTCCAAGGCGACGATCTGCCCGCGCGCTAATCCACACAGTTCCGCAACCTGATCGCTGAGGCAGTGCCCATCTCGCAGCAACAGCAGTTCAGCACTGTCCAGGTCATCGATTGCGAGCTCCTTGCGACTACCCAATGCGTGACCTTCGGGAAATGCGGCAAGGAATGGTTCTGTATACAGATCGATACTTTCAACACCAGGAACACCAGGGACTGTCGCCGTAATTGCGGCATCGATGTCACCCAAAACCAAACGCCGTTCCAAGGACTGGGTCACATCTTCGGCCAAACTGATATCAAGCTTTGGCAGCGCTGATTTGATCGGACGCAATATGCTCGGCAACAAGTACGGACCGATCGTCGGGATCGTACCTAACCGGATATGACCGGCAAGTGGATCAGATGCGGCAGCCGCTGTATCGCGGATTTCATCGGCCATGGTGAGCAGGCGGCGCGCCTTTTCGACAATTTCGCGACCGACGGGCGTCACTGATACACGGCGATTGGTGCGCTCAAAAATCTTAACGCCAAGTGTTTGTTCAAGTTTTTTGATCTGCCCACTTAGCGCCGGTTGCGACACGTTGCATTTATCGGACGCCCGACCAAAATGCTCTTCGTCGGCGACAGCGATGATGTATTCAAAATCTCGTAAATTCATTTTCTAGCTCAGATATATGATCGGTTTTCCCGAATATAATGATCTAAACAATCGATTTTTACAATCATCAACTGTTCGCTACGTTGCAAAGAATGGCACACGAAGGAGATGGAATAATGACACTCATGATGATCATCGATTGTTACGCAGATATCCATCATTTGAATTCGCAGCAGGCGCCGCAGACGCGCTTGGCATTGCGCTGACGCAGTGGATGTTGCGAAGAACCGCGGATTGATTGATCTCAAATATCCGCTGTTCAAAAAACAAGCCGGGCGAAAGCCCGGCTTGTTGCGTCTAACAATTGTCTTTCGCTTATCCCACTTTTAATTCCAAGCGGCGGCGATGAAGGACAGGTTCCGTATAGCCATTCGGCTGTTCTTTGCCTTTGAACACCAAATCACAGGCAGCCTTGAAGGCGATGCCATCAAAGCTTGGGGCCATCGGCTGATAGAGCGAATCACCGTCATTCTGTTTATCAACAACAGCAGCCATACGCTTCATGGTTTCCATCACTTGGTCTTCGGTGCAAATCCCATGATGCAGCCAGTTGGCGATGTGCTGAGATGAAATCCGCAACGTGGCGCGATCTTCCATCAGGCCAACATCATTAATATCCGGCACTTTGGAACAACCAACACCTTGATCCACCCAACGAACAACATACCCCAGGATACCCTGTGCGTTGTTGTCCAATTCAGCCTGAATATCTTCAGCGGACCAATTAGGACGTTCGGCAACCGGGACCGATAAAATATCATCCAGGCTGGCACGTTCGCGTGACTTCATGTCTTGTTGGATATCGGCCACCACAACTTGGTGATAATGTGTGGCATGCAAGGTGGCAGCTGTCGGTGACGGCACCCACGCAGTATTCGCACCTGCTTTTGGGTGGCCGATTTTCTGCACCAGCATATCGGCCATCAGGTCGGGCATGGCCCACATCCCTTTGCCGATTTGCGCTTTGCCTTTAAGGCCACATTGCAAACCGATATCAACGTTCCAGTCCTCATAAGCTGAAATCCAGACGGCGCCCTTCATATCGGCTTTGCGGATCATCGGGCCCGCTTCCATGGATGTATGAATCTCATCACCCGTCCTGTCCAAGAAGCCGGTGTTGATGAACACAACGCGTTCTTTGGCGGCGCGGATACATTCCTTGAGGTTCACCGTGGTCCGACGTTCCTCGTCCATGATGCCCATCTTGACCGTGTTGCGTTCCATGCCCAGTGCATCTTCGACGTGGGCAAAAATTTCAGACGCAAAGCCAACTTCTTCTGGGCCATGCATTTTTGGTTTTACGATATAGACCGATCCAGCGTGGCTGTTTTTATATGGCCCTGTCTCCATGCCGACTTTGGCAATCGCGACGGTGACCAACGCATCCAGCAGGCCTTCGCCGACTTCGTTACCATCTGCATCCAAAACAGCCGGTGTTGTCATCAAGTGACCCACGTTGCGCGCCAGCAGCATTGAGCGGCCCGACAATGTTAACGAACCACCACCCAATGTCGTGTACGTGCGATCAGGGTTGAGAGCGCGTTCAACTGTCTTGCCGCCCTTATCAAACGATGCTTTCAGATCGCCCTTCATCAGGCCGAGCCAATTTGTGTAGACCAGCGCTTTTTCTTCACCGTCGACAGCGGCGACAGAATCTTCGCAATCCATGATGGTGGTGATCGCGGATTCCATAATGAGGTCCGCAATGCCAGCAGCATCGCCTTTGCCGATTGGATGATCGCGATCAATGACAACTTCAAAATGCAGGCCATTGTGAACAAACAAGATAGCTGTCGGCGCGTCCGCGTCGCCATTGTAACCGGACAAATCTTCTGGCGACGCCAAACCGGTTTCAGAACCGTCAGATAAAGACACCCGAAGACCGCCATCGGCGATCACATAACCCGTCGCATCCGCGTGAGAACCCTCAGCAAGCGGCACCGTTGCATCCAGGAAATCCCGTGCCCAAGCGATAACAGCGACACCGCGTTTAGGATTAAATTCCTTGGTGATTGCCGTATCACCATCGAGCGGGATTGCATCTGTGCCGTACAACGCATCGTACAGGCTGCCCCAGCGCGCATTAGCAGCGTTCAAGGCATAGCGGGCGTTCGTTAACGGAACGACCAGTTGCGGCCCCGCAATCGTGGAGATTTCAGGATCGACGTTAGACGTCGACACCGAGAAATCTTCGCCTTCTGGAACCAGATAGCCAATTTCGGTCAGGAATGCTTTATAAGCCGCGAAATCAGCAGGCTTATCGCGGTTATCCCGGTGCCATGCATCGATTTTTTCCTGGAGATCGTCGCGCTTCGCCAACAAAACCTTATTTTTTGGCCCCAAGGTGGCGATCATATCGGCAAAAATCTGCCAGAATCTTTCTTGGTCGACCCCTAAATCAGGAAGCAGCGCTGAAGTAATAAATTCATTTAATGTGGCGTCAATTTGAAGCCCTTGCACGGCAATACGATCAGTCATTCGTTCTCTCTTATTTTAAGCCCAACCTACTAAGCCCGGGGAATACGACGCTACGGCACAAATCACAATGTCTTACACCTACAATAAGAATTGAAGCCAGTTCACAGATAGGCATGGATTTCTATGGTTTCATGCCTCTCAAGAGGTCATTTAGGGCTTATTAATTCGAAATCCAGTCTAAACCGTCTTGGGTAACACCGCGCGGATTGTATTCGCACCCGACGTACCCTTGATATCCCAAACGATCCATCATCTGGAACAAATAGGGATAATTCACCTCGCCAATGTTCGGCTCATGGCGCTCTGGAACACCGGCGATCTGAACGTGGCGGATATCATCCAAATGCTTCTCGAAACGCTTGGCTAAGTCGCCTTCCATAATTTGCACGTGGTACATGTCGAACTGAATACCGACGTTCGGTCGTGCAACGGCATCCACGAGTGATTGGGCGGTGGATACGTCAGAGATCAAATATCCAGGCACATCACGATTGTTTAATGGTTCAATCACCACCGTCGCACCAATTTCTTGAGCGGCATCTGCCGCATACCGCAGGCTATTGGTATATGTTTCCATCATGGCTTCTTGCTCTGCGCCTTCAGGAACAAGGCCGCTCATTAAGTGTAGTGTTTTACAATCAAGTGCCCGTGCATACTCGATGGCGCGCGTGACGCCCACTTGGAACTCTTCTTTGCGATCTGCCAGTGCCGCGATGCCGCGTTCTCCAGCCGCCCAATCACCTGGGGGCATATTAAACAGCGCAACTGTGACGCCCACCTGATGGGCCCTTGTAGATACTTCTGGGACCGTATGATCATAAGGGAACAAGAATTCTACGGCCTCAAACCCTGCATCCTTGGCGGCTTGAAACCGATCCAGAAATGGGACTTCGGTAAACATCATCGTCAGATTGGCGGCAAAATTTGGCATCTTTTTTTCCTATTTATTACCGTCGGGCAGATCAATCCCAGATAACGCCGCAAAGACTTTGATCACCGCCGCGTCATCTTCACGCCCCAATCCCATCGCCTTTGCTGCCAAAAATTGTTGATGTGCCGCTGCTGATACAGGCAATGGAAAGCCGTCTCGTTTCCCCGTTTCCAATACAATCCCCAGATCTTTTACAAAAATATCGACGGCACTTTTCGGTGCGTAGTCGTTATCCAATACATGCGGCACCCGATTTTCGAACATCCATGAATTCCCTGCCGATGCGGTGATGACTTCGAATATTTTATCGGCATCCAATCCGGATTTTATGCCAAGCGCCATCGCTTCCATCGCCGTTGCGATATGCACACCGGCCAACAATTGATTGACCATCTTCATGGTTGAGCCGGGGCCAGCCTCTTCACCCAATTCGAAAACCCGCTCGGCAACCGCATCCAAGAATGGCTTTGCCTTTGCGAACGCATCGGGCGCACCTGATGCCATCACGGACAGATCCCCGGTTGCCGCTTTGGCAGCACCACCGGAAATCGGTGCATCCAAGTACAACAATCCCGCATTAATCAGACGGGCCGATACATCGCGTGCATATGCGGGTGGCACAGTTGCACAACCAAGCACCACGGAACCGGCAGGCAATGACCCAACAACGCCGTTATCCCCAAACAGAACACTTTCCGTTTGATCTTGATTAACAACCACTACGGCGATGCAATCCGCATTTGCGGCGGCTTCTTTGGGGCTTGATGCCGTATTCCCACCCGCCGACTCAAACGCATCACGCTGCGCAGTCGATACATCGCAGCCTGTGGTATCAATACCCACTTTCAGCGACGAGCAGGCAATGCCCATCCCCATTGCACCCAAACCAACGACAGCCGCTTTATAATTGCTCATAGATGTCTCTCCGTTTTTGGCATTGTCGATATCAGGGCCAATTTCGCAAGCGATGAGATTTTGAGAAACCGTATTATTCCCCAAACAATTTGATCCTTCCCACCATAGGGTTGCATAATTATCCTGATAGTGGTGCGGATCATCCGGCCATCGTTCCCAAGGAACTATTTAGAGAGAAAACCCATGACATTTCTGCGCTTGATTGCGAGCGCGGCCGTATTGGCAACCTTCGTCAGTACCGCTGCAGCTGAAACCATTCGTATCGGTGAAATCAACAGCTACACCCGCCTGCCTGCATTTACAGATCCTTATAAAAAGGGCTGGCAATTGGCACTCGAAGAAATCAACGCTGCGGGCGGCGTAAAGGGTAAAAAACTCGAAGTCATCAGCCGCGACGATGCGGGCAAGCCTGGCAACGCGGTGAAAATCGCAGAAGAAATGATCAGCCGCGACAAAGTTGCGATGCTGGCGGGTACGTTTTTTTCGCACATCGGTCTGGCCGTATCAGACTTTGCGAAACAGAAAAAAGTCCTGTTCTTAGCATCTGAACCCCTCACAGATGCGCTGGTTTGGACCAAGGGTAACGAATACACTTTCAGACTCCGTCCATCGACATATATGCAGGCCGCCATGTTGGCCGCCGAAGCCGCCAAGACCGATGCCGTTAAATGGGTCACGGTGGCACCAAATTATGCCTATGGAAAAGATGCCGTCGCAGCATTCCAACAGGTTTTGAAAAAATTAAAGCCAGAGGTCGAGTTCGTCGATGCGCAGTGGCCTGCACTGTTTAAAATCGATGCGGGCGTCACCGTGCGTGCCCTCGAAGCCGCCAAACCCGATGGTATTTACAACGTAACCTTTGGGTCTGATCTGGGTGCATTTGTTCGCGAGGGGTCCGTGCGCGGCCTATTCGATAACCGTGTCGTCACCAGTCTGCTGACGGGGGAACCTGAGTATTTGGAGCCGTTGAAAGGCGAAGCCCCCAAAGGCTGGATCGTCACTGGGTATCCTTGGTATGCAATCGACACACCTGCGCACAATGCATTTCGAACAGCCTATGAGGCCCGCTGGGGCGAAAGCCTGAAAATGGGGTCCATGGTTGGCTATAATATGATGCTATCCATTGCCGCCGCATTGGCGAAGTCACCGTCGTTAGAGACCGATGACCTGATCAAAGCCATGAAAGGCTTAAAGATCGAAACCCCCATGGGACCTGTCGTGTATCGTGACGCTGATCATCAGGCGACGATGGGGGCCTGGGTTGGTCTAACAGACGTGGTTGATAACCAAGGGAAAATGGTTGGCTGGCGTTATGTTGATGGCAACGAAGTATTGCCACCACCAGCCGAAGCCAAAGCCATGCGCCCCGCCAACTAAGGTCGCATTCGTTCTTCGGAAAAGGTGTCCGAGGCACGAATAGACCAATGGATCGGATACTCTAAGCGCTATGGGATTTTACATCGCGCAATTCCTGACCGGGCTGGCCAGCGCGTCGTCGCTGTTCCTTGTTGCGGCTGGATTATCGATCATTTTCGGTGTGACGCGGATCGTCAATTTCGCGCATGGCTCGCT
>DGNZ01000165.1 GCA_002389175.1 Rhodospirillaceae bacterium UBA4479
CCGCAAGGCCAAGGTTTTTCGACGCCTGCGCCACCTTGGTAACCTGATCAACCGCCCATACCTGACGTTCAGCCGGTTTGCCGTGCAAATACGCGGGCGCAAAAGCATCAAAGGCGGTGTCATAGGCGGGATGCACGGCCACAATCTGGCTTTGCAGATGGCAGGACAGTTCGGTGATGGTTACGCCGTATTCTGCACAAATTCCTGCGACCTCATCGCAGTAATCCTTGCTGCTCGCGGCCTTGTCCAAGTCAAGGACCCGCGCATCCCACGACGGAATTTGCACACCTTTGTAACCCAATCCCGCGGCCCACTCGACAATCGCGGGCAAGGAGTTGAACGGCGCTTCATCGCCAAGAAACTGGGCCAGGAACAGCGCAGGGCCTTTGATGGAATTGGTCATTTCATTCTCCAATAATTTTCGATCATGCCAAAAGGGCGCGGGCTTGATCAGGGCCCATGGCGTCAGGTCGGCCACAGGTGGTTGTCAGTGTCATGACGTTTCCAGTTTCACCGGCCTGGAGGATGGCTGTCATAACCTCGACAACATGGGTCGCAAAGGCGTCGTTGCAGCGGTGCGGACGATCCTCAGAAATCGCCAAGGCCATATCGGCAAGCCCTGCCCCACGGTAGTTGGCGTGCACATCTTCGAAATTGGCGACGCTGAACGGATGGTCCCACGATTTTTCAATCGGATCACCACCGCGTTCGGTCACGGTCAGTTTGCCGCCGAAAAAATTTGGGTCTGGCAAATCCATGGTCCCGTTGGTGCCATAAAGCTCCATAATCGGGTGATTGCTGGCCCATACATCCCAACTGGCCAAAAGCGTGATGATCGCGCCATTGGCAAAGGACAGAACCGAATGGATCGTTGTCGGGGTTTCAACCGGCACGGTTTCACCGTTACGCGGGCCGTTCCGGATGGTGCGGGTGTCACTAGCCATTCCGGTAAAGCTCGTGACTTTTTGGACAGGGCCAAGCAGCTGCACCAGATTGCAGATGTAATAAGGCCCCAAATCAAGGATCGGCCCCCCACCCTTTTGAAAAAAGAAATCAGGGTTCGGGTGCCAGTCTTCCATACCGCTGGACATGACAACAGCCGTGCCTGAGGTGACTTTGCCTATTGCACCCGCATCAATCAGTGAGCGTGCCATTTGGTGGCTCCCCCCCATATACGTGTCAGGCGCGGAGCCGATCCGCAGATTGTTTTCTTTGGCAATGTCCCCAAGTTCTTCCGCTTCGGACAGGCTCAGCACAAAGGGTTTTTCAGAATAAACATGTTTGCCCGCCTGAAGAATGGCACGAGACACACCGACATGGGCCGCTGGAATGGTGAGGTTGATTACCAGATCAACGTCGCTTGACGCGAGCAGGTCATCGACCGTGTCGGCGCGCACGTTAAACTCCGATGCTCTGGCGCGCGCATTGGCCATATTGATGTCCGCCACGGCGACGATGTCGTAGCCTTTGAACATTGGGGCCAGTTGCAGGTAGGCCGCAGAGATATTGCCACAACCGATGATGCCGACGCCAAGGTTTTTAGTCATTGGTGCTCCTCCACAGGTTTTTAAACGCAGCGGCAGATCGGCTAGCGTAGCCAACAGGATCGCCCGGCTTGTCATGTTCCAGCGCGTAGATCAGATCGCCGGACGCACTGCGGCACGCCTGCAAGAGAGCGGTCCAATCCATCGTCCCGGCCCCCAGATCAGACCAGCCATCTTCATCCAGATTGGTGCCCGCCATAGCGATGTCTTTGACGTGGATCGCCGAAAGGCGACCAGCATAACGCTGGACATAGTCACTCGGGTCACGCCCGCCGCGCACGATCCAAGCCAGATCGGCCTCCCACGCAATATCCGGGGCGGCGTCGAGAAGGATGTCCATTGGAGTGCTACCATCGGCGAGAGTCACGAATTCGAAATCGTGATTGTGCCAGCCAAAGGTGATGCCGCAAGCGGTGTATTTCTGACCGACCGCGTTAAGGCGTTGGCCGAGAGCGGCCCATCCGCTTACCGTATCAGGACGGTCCTTTTCCTCAAGATAGGGCGCAAAGACATGGGTAATGCCTAGGGTTTCGATGATCCCCATCGTGGCATCGAAATCAGCCTCGATGTCATCCAGTCCCATGTGGCCAGACGGCATTGAAATACCGTTGGCATCCATCGCCGAACGGTAGGCCGCAGGGTCGCTGTAAACGCCGCCGTAGCCTTCGACACGGGTAATCCCCATAGCGGGCAGTTGCGCCAAAAGCGCGATTTGATCCGCGCAATCGCGCATCGAATAGAGTTGCAGTGCTGGTGTCATATGTTTGGTTCCAAGAATTAAAGACGGATTTCAGTGGCAACGTCGAACAGATGCAGCCGTGCTGCATCAAAACCGATTGACAGGGTGTCGCCGGATTTGAGGCCCGATTGCCCCTCGGTGCGCACGCGAACCGATTGGCCCGCAAAATTGACCCAAACCAGAGTGTCAGAGCCCATAGGTTCCACAATGTCAATCTCTGCGACACCAGCGAAAGAAATGCCCTGCGCCACGTCTCCAGTTACAATATGTTCGGGGCGGATGCCAAGCCATGCAGCACCATCTGTGCGGGTGTCATCGGCAAACTCATAACCCGCCACGTCTACTGTGAAACCGTCACACGTGAACGTCGTGCCGTTCAACTGACCGGCAAACAGGTTCATCGCAGGGGAGCCAATGAAGTCAGCCACGTATTTATTGCAAGGTTTGGCGTAGATTACCTCGGGCGTGTCCAACTGTTCAATTAGGCCGTCTTTCATAATCGAAATTCTGTCTGCCAGCGTCATGGCTTCGACCTGATCGTGGGTCACATAGATCATAGTATTTTTCAGCTGCTGGTGCAGACGCTTAAGCTCAACTCGCAAATCTGTGCGCAGTTTCGCGTCGAGGTTGGACAGCGGTTCATCAAACAAGAACACATCGACGTCCCGGACCAAAGCACGACCGATCGCAACGCGCTGGCGCTGACCGCCTGACAAAGCACCCGGCTTACGATCCAACAGCGACTCGATCTGTAAAATCTCGGCCGCCCGCGCCACACGTTTTGCAATCTCCGGCTTGGGGACTTTTGCGTTTTTCAATCCAAAGGTCAGGTTTCCACGCACGGTCATCTGCGGGTAAAGCGCGTAGGACTGAAACACCATACCGATGCCACGATCAGACGGTTCTGCCCAAGTGACGTTCTCGCCCTTGATGAAGATTTGCCCGTCCGTGACATCCAACAAACCGGCGATGCAGTTCAGCAGTGTCGATTTTCCACAACCGGAAGAGCCGAGCAGCACAAGGAACTCTCCCTCTGCAATGGCGAGGTTGAGTTGTTTGAGGACCTTGACCGCACCGAAGTTCAGGTCGAGATCTTTGATTTCTACAGAGTTTGCCATGAGTAAATCAGCCTTTTACTGCACCAGCGGCGATGCCGCGAACAAAGAGTTTTCCGGAAGCGAAATAGATAACGAGCGGAACCAATCCGGTCAGCAATGTTGCCGCCATATTGACGTTGTATTCCTTCACGCCTTGAACAGAATTCACAATATTGTTGAGCTGCACCGTCATCGGATAGGTCGCGGGTTTGGTGTAGATCACACCGAACAAAAAGTCGTTCCAGATGCCTGTGACCTGCAAGATAATCGCAACCACAAAGATCGGCAGCGCCATCGGCACCATAATCTGGAAATAGATTTGCCAGAAACCAGCCCCATCCACGCGCGCAGCCTTAAACAGCTCTTCCGGGATGGAGCTGAAGTAATTTCGAAACAGCAACGTCAGGATCGGCATTCCAAAAACCGTATGCACGAGGACCAATCCCCAAATGGAACCCATCAGCCCCAATTCGCGCAACATGATCACAATCGGATAGAGCATCGTCTGATAGGGAATGAAGGCCCCAATAATCAAGATCGTAAAAAAAACCTCAGACCCTTTAAATTTCCAGTTCGACAGCGCATAGCCGTTGACCGAAGCGATCGCTATGGACAATAAAACCGACGGGATCAGAATGCGGACTGAGTTACCGAAGCCGCGCGACAGACCATCACAGTTAATGCCCGTACAGGCCTCTGACCAAGCTCTAACCCATGGCTCAAATGTGATGTCCATCGGCGGGCCAAACACGTTTCCCAGACGGATTTCCGGCATTCCCTTTAACGAAGTGACGATCATCACGTACAGCGGCAACAGGTAATACATGGAGACCATGATCAACGTACCATAAAGGAAAATATTGGTCCGTGAGAAAGCCTTCTTCAGCTTCGGCCCACGTGGCTCTGCTGCGGTATTGGTTGTCAAGTCAGCCACGTTTCCGGCCTCCGAATTCAAGGTAGGCCCATGGGATTAGAATGATAACAACAGAGCACAACATCATGGTTGAAGCTGCAAAACCTTGACCCAAGTTCTGAGCTCGGAACATGAGTTCAATCACGTATTTTGCCGGTACTTCTGAGCTCAGCCCCGGTCCGCCGCCCGTTTGGGCCACGACCAGATCATACAGCTTGATGATGCCCGCCGCGATAAGCACCAACGCTGTGACAAACACAGGCCGCATCATCGGAATCACCACCATGATATAGGTTTTGGCCGTGCCGATCCCGTCGACCTTGGCAGCTTTCCAGATGTCTTCATCAATCCCACGCAGGCCAGCCAGCATGATGCACATGATCAAACCCGACCCCTGCCAGATGCCCGCAATCAGCAAGCCGAACATCACGATGTCAGGGTTGTTCAGCGGATCAAAATTAAAAGCCGTCCA
>DGNZ01000304.1 GCA_002389175.1 Rhodospirillaceae bacterium UBA4479
AATATTCTTTGGATCAAGCGCATGTTTGATATCGCGCATCACAGAAATGCCTTCGCCGTGTTCGGCCTTTAGGTATTCCATCTTGCCGTACCCCACGCCGTGTTCACCGGTGCATGTGCCATCCATATCCAGTGCACGCTGGACCATACGATCGTTCAAGGCTTCGGCGCGTGCCATCTCATCGGCATCATCAGGATCAACGACCAGCACCAAATGAAAATTACCATCGCCAACATGGCCCACGAGCGGTGCAATGATGCCACTTTCGGCAATATCCTTTTGAGTTTCCAAAATACAATCTGCCAACCTGGAAATTGGCACGCAGACATCTGTGGCGATCCCCTTGGAATTGGGTCGAAGTGCCAAGCCCGCGTAATAAGCATCATGGCGTGCCTGCCACAGCTTGTTGCGGTCTTCGGTCTTGGTCGCCCATTTGAAATCTGAGCCCCCGAACTCGGTCGCGATATCATTGACCTGTGTCACCTGTTCTTCGATCCCGTTAGCCGTACCATGAAATTCAAAGAACAGCGTGGGGGCGACAGCATAATCCAAATCGGAATAGCGATTACAGGCATCCATCTGAAGCGCATCCAGCAGTTCCATCCGTGCCACAGGAATACCCGACTGACAGATCATGATCACTGTGTTCACAGCACTTTCCATATCCGGGAATGCGCACACAGCGGACGATATCGCTTCGGGGATGCCGTACAATTTCACCGTCACTTCGGTGATGACACCCAGTGTCCCTTCTGACCCGACAAACAATCGTGTCAGATCATAACCCGCCGATGATTTCTTTGATCGACGCGCCGTTCGAATGATTCGTCCATCGGCTGTCACAACTTCGAGTGACATCACATTTTCGCGCATGGTGCCGTACCGCACCGCGTTGGTCCCTGATGCCCGCGTCGCCGCCATGCCACCAATAGACGCATCGGCCCCGGGATCAATCGGGAAAAACAAACCCGTATCGCGCAAATGTTCGTTCAACTGTTTGCGTGTGACGCCGGGTTGAACCCGACAGTCCAAGTCCTCATTATTGACCTGCAAAATCTCGTTCATCTGCGTCACATCGATGGAGACACCGCCCTGCAAGGCCGCGACGTGGCCTTCTAATGACGTCCCCGTGCCATATGGAATGACCGGGACATTTCGTTCAGCACACGCCGAAACGACGCGGCTGACTTCGTCCGTCGATTGGACAAATACGACGGCTTCTGGCGGCATGGTGGGATGAAATGATTCATCGCGACCGTGTTGTTCCAGGATCGCGGTTGCTGTTGATAGGCGATCACCAACGATTTGGCGTAAAACAGACAACAAGCTGTCATCAACACGATTTCCGGCACCATCCATAACCCACGTCCCCGCTTGGCTCTGTCCCAATCTTATGAGTAAATGTAGGGGCTATGCTGCAATTTAGAAAGACTGCTCCGCGCGAAAGGCACATGCGATGCTCTATTTGATCGCAGCCATTATCTGGCCATTACTGTTTGTCGGGCTGTACTTTGCTCACCAGGTGATATTCCCAAATGATCCCCCGTTGGATACCGCGATTTTGTTCTTGGCGGGACTGCTAGGTATGGCTGCGTGTACCTTTGCAGGCGGGTTGCGGGTTTTGGGGTTCCTCCGCGATGATCAAACGAAACGTGAAAAATCCCGCGCGGATGCTGCCAACGATCCACCTCTTTGATCATATCCACAGACCGGGGAAAAACAGTTATTCCTCGATCATTAGACCGTTAAGCCCATCCGTTAATGGTGATTAAGTTCGTTTCGCCTTGATCGCGTCACGAAGGCCAAGCATGCGTTGATCTAATCCAGGCATGCCGGGATAAATTTCTTTGACCTGCAACAAGATGTCCAACGCGGTTTCTTCCTTGCCCAGGTTTTCATAAATCAGCGCCAAGCCGGACAGCGCCCCAAAGTGGCGTGGCTCCAGCGCGAGTGTCTTTTGAATATCGTAGACTGACGTATCGAAATCCCCTTGCATAAAGGCAACGGTCGCACGCTTGTTCCACCCTTCGGCGAATTCAGGATCGATGGCGATCACCTGATCAAACTTGCTGCGCGCATCCGGTAGTTCGCCATTGGACATGTGCACCACACCCTGTACCAAGGGGATGCTGGCCTTGGTGTTTTTCGGCAATCCCCATACGCGCCAAATCTCACGGGCAATCGGTGCTGCCTCAGACGCAACCTCGGTTTCGCGTAAACTATCAAAAAGTGCGTCCAGACGCGCACTTGTCTGATCTGCCATTGCGGGCACAGCCACGCCCATCGCAAAAACAAAACCCAAGATCAGTGATAAAAATCGCATGGGGCTACTCCCGAATCTATCCTGTCCAAAAAGGCTATCATAAAAAGCACATTTGGGGGGATACTGTCATTCCCCTCACGCAATAGTGACGTGATCTAAGCCAGTTCTTCGGGCTTGGGCCCACCCGTGACCCAGTCTATGAGTTCAACCGTGTGCACCACGACGGGATCATCCTCGCCACCCATGCCACCCGCAATCTGCGTTAAACACCCGATATTCCCCGTGGCGACCACATCCGCTTTGAGCTTTCGGATATTGCCGACTTTACGTTCGCGCAATTCACCCGCCCATTCCGGTTGCATGATGTTGTAGGTGCCTGCGGAGCCACAACAGATGTGCGATTCACTCGGCTGGAGCACCGTAAAGCCTGCGTCTTTCAGCAGTGATAACGGCTCGGTCTTTAATTGCTGACCATGTTGCATGGAACATGCCGAATGATAAGCCACGGTCAGATTTGGCTGCTCAACAACACCCGATAATCCCAGCGTCAGCAGCACTTCACTGATATCTTTGGTCTTATCCGAAATTGCCTTGGCGCGGTCGGCCCATTCGGGATCAAGGCGCAGCATCCAGCCGTAATCTTTGACCGTTGTGCCACACCCCGATGCATTAATGACGACGGCATCGATTGTACCGTATTCGGCTTCGGACGCTTCCCACGCACGGATATTACGCTTAGCAGCTTCGTGGCCATCGTGTTCGCGACCCATGTGATGAACCAACGCGCCGCAACATCCCTGATCCTTTGCGATGACGACTTCACACCCCAGTCTGGTCAGGACACGAACGGTGGCTTTATTGATTGAGGGTCGTAACACCTGTTGTGCACAGCCACTTAACAAAGCGACACGCATTTTAGGTTCTGTTTTTGTCTTAAAGACTTGCGGCACATCGACCTGGCTGGGTGGTGCAACATTGCCCGGTGCCAGTTCCAGCATCGCCTTCAGGCGTGGCGGCAAAAGCCCCTTAAACGGTTTGCCCATCGCGGCGCCTAACAAGGACAACCGGAACATTTTGGGATACGGCAACACGATGGTCAGCACCCATCGCAAGATACGATCGTGCCACGCGCGGGTGTGCGTTTCATGCACAAACGTCCGCCCGTAATCCACCAAATGCATGTAATCGACACTGGCGGGACAGGTCGTCATACACGACAAACATGACAGGCAGCGGTCCAAATGAGTCGCGAGTTTTTCGGTCGCGGGTTCGTCCTTTTGGAACGCTTCCTTCATCAAATAGATGCGGCCCCGTGGGCTATCCAATTCATCGCCCTTAAGCACAAATGTGGGGCACGTCGCGGTGCAAAATCCACAATGCACGCATTTCCGCAGGATTTCATTGGCGGCCTGAATATTCGGATCAGCCAACTGCGCGATAGAGAATTCAGTTTGCATGTCTGACCCTTAAATACCTTGGTACATCCGACCAGGGTTCAGCACCCCGTTCGGATCGAAACCTTCATTGATTTTTTCTGTGACCAATTGTTCCGCCGCCGATAGCGGCTGGAATACGGGCACGCTGCTGCGCAATTCAGATGGCGCACGGACCAACGTCGCATGACCGCCGACTTTGGCGACAGTGCTGCGAATAAATTCGTCATTGGCATCGGACTCAACACTGCTCAGCCCCAACCAGATCAAACCTCCGCCCCAGTCGTAAATGACTTCACCGTGCAGATCTTCAAGCAACTCAATAGCGGTGTGTGCCCCGCTCATCGGCGGCACCGACAAGCGCCACACAACCGGCAAATCGTCACGGCCCACGAACACCTGCACATCGCGGACTTCGCGCCAAAACGTCTTGGAGTTTTTGGTGTGCAATTCTTCGACGGCACCGAAACCTTTGAGTTCCTCGGCCAACGAAGCCGCGCGGTGTTTCACCGATGGTTCTGGCCCTTCTAATCGTAAGGCTGTGATCGCACCGTTGGCACCTGAGACATAATCGACCGCAGATTTTTTTGCGGCCATCGCGGGTAGGTGTGCAGCCGCCGAAACATCGTGGGGACTACCAAGTGCCTGTGCCATCGCTGACATGGCAGCGTGATCATAAATGCCATCGGCCTTCCATGATATCAGAATGGTCCGTGTTTTTTCAGGTGCAGGCAGTGTCTTCACTGTGACTTCGGACATAACGGCAAGAGTCCCGAATGATCCCGCCATCAGTTTCGAGAGATCAAACCCTGTGACATTTTTAACCACCGTGCCGCCCGATTTGAATTCTTCGCCCCGGCCAGAAACCGCATGGAACCCCAATACGTGATCGCGTGCGGCACCTTCTTTGATCCGACGTGGCCCTGCGATGTTCGTTGCCACGACCCCGCCGATAGAACCCTGCCCAACATCGCCGCCCAAAAGCGGGCCTAGATCAGGGGGTTCAAACGACAGATGCTGTCCGGCTTCTTCTAGGGCCTTGGTCACATCAGACATCGATGCGCCCGCTTCTGCCGTCATGAACAATTCGGCAGGCTCATAGACTTTGATCTGCGATAATTTCGACATGTCCAAGGTCGCGGCAGTTTGCATCGGACGCCCAAACGCACGCTTCGACCCGGTTGCTAAAATTTCCAACGGCTTCTTTTCTGTGGTCGCCCACTTCACCGCATCCAGTAATTGTTCATTGGTTTCTGGTCTTAGAGTATCAGACATGGATTAGAACCTTGGAATATCTGGGAATGGTAATTTGCCATGATGCACATGCATTTTGCCAAGCTCGGCACAGCGATGCAGTTCCGGGTAAACCTTGCCCGGATTCATCAGATGTTCTGGATCAAACGCGCACTTAACACGTTGTTGTTGTTTCAGATCATCCTCGGTGAACATGGTGCCCATCAGGTCACGCTTTTCAACACCGATCCCGTGTTCGCCACTCAACACGCCGCCGACTTCAACACACAGCGTCAGGATATCGGCGCAGACTTTTTCAGCTGTTTCCAGTTCGCCCGGGTTATTCGCATCGAACAGGATTAAGGGGTGCAGGTTTCCATCGCCCGCGTGGAACACGTTGGCGACACGCAGCCCGTGTTTTTCCGAAATGCCTTCCATCCGTTGCAGGACTTCGGCCAATTTCCGACGCGGGATCGTGCCATCAACACAGATATAATCTGGCGAAATCCGGCCAATCGCGGGGAATGCGTTTTTACGGCCTGACCAGAAGCGCATGCGTTCCTCGTCATTTTCGCTGATCCGCACATAGCTGGCGTTTGACTGCTTGGCGATATCTTCGACTTTGGCGACCAGGTACTCTACTTCCGCATCTGGACCATCAAGCTCAACGATCATCAGGGCCTCAACATCCATGGGATAGCCCGCATGGACGAAATCCTCGGTCGCATGGATGGTCATCTTGTCCATCAGTTCCATCCCACCCGGGATGACTCCTGCTGCAATCACATCAGCGACACAGTTTCCAGCATCGACCATGGTCGGGAAGCCGATCAACAATGCCTTGGCCATTTCCGGTTTGCGTAAAATACGGACCGTGACCTCGGTGATCACACCCAGCAAACCCTCTGACCCCGTAATCACACCCAACAGGTCCAACCCGCCAGAATCCAGATGCTTACCGCCCAGACGAATGATCTCGCCGTTCATCAACACCATTTCGACACCCAACACGTTGTTTGTCGTCAGGCCATATTTCAAGCAATGCACACCGCCGGAATTTTCCGCGACGTTGCCGCCGATAGAACATGCGATCTGCGATGACGGATCGGGTGCATAATAAAAACCTGCATGTTCAACTGCATCCGTGATCCCCAGATTGGTGACACCGGGCTGCGTGACGACGCAGCGGTTTTCGTAATCGATTTCGAGGATTTTCTTAAACTTGGACAAGCCTAGCGTAATGCCATCTGCCAGCGGCAAGGCACCACCCGATAATCCCGTGCCCGCACCGCGGGGCACGATTTTAACATTTTCACGGTGACAGAATTTCAGAACTTCTGAGACTTGCTCGGTGGTTTCTGGCAAGACCACGATTAGTGGTGGTTGGCGGTACGCCATCAGCCCATCGCAGTCGTATGCCTGCAGTTCTTCGGCGCCGTCGATCACACCTTCGCCAGGCACGATTGACCTCAGCGCCGCTGCGAGTTCCTGTCGGCGCGCGATGACGCTCTCATCCGGCTTTGGCATCAACATACGCTCATCTCCCTATCACAATTCTTATTCTTTGTTTTGGCTGTTAAACCACATATTCACATTGATTAGGATCAATTCATCGTTACGCCGCTTGCGAAGCCGGTGCTTTCGCGTCATCACGGATCGGTATATGAATGATCGCAGCCGCAACCCCCAACGCAACGCCTGCCCACCAAACGGGCATGTACGAGCCCGTCGTGTCGTAAAAATATCCGCCCAACCAAACGCCTAAGAAACTACCGATTTGATGGCTGAGGAACACGACGCCAAATAATGTCCCCATATAGCGCGCGCCGAACATCTGCGCCACCAACCCCGATGTCAGGGGCACCGTCGACAACCACAGCAATCCCAGTGCAGCAGAGAAAAATAAAACTGACCCGGCAGATACGGGCAACAGGATAAAGATCAGTATCACCACAGAGCGAAGGAAATATAAAATAGTCAGCAGGTTTTTCTTGCGGTACTTGTCGCCAAGAACCCCCGCCGTGTAGCTGCCAATCACATTAAACAATCCGATCAGCGCAAGGGCCCAGGCGCCCCATTCCGCCGCCATTCCAACATCAGTCAAATAGGCGGGCAAGTGGACGCCGATAAAAGCGACATGAAATCCACACACAAAGAACCCGGTGGTCAGCAGCCAATAGCTGCGGTGCGTCGATGCTTGTTTCAACGCATGGGTTAAGCCTAAATCCGCCTCAATCACTGTTTTTGACGCATTCTTGATGTCGGGTTTGCCCGCCAATGGAATACCGCACATCACCAGAATGACGGCACTGGTTGCCAAAATCAGCATGGCGGGCAGCCACTCGATTCCAAAGTCCATCATGCCTTGGGCAATCGGCACGACGGTGAACTGACCCGCGGCCCCCGCTGCGGTCACGATCCCCAACCCCCAGGTTCGCTTTTCAGTGGGCAAGGCCCGCGCCACTGCACCTAAAACGACGCCAAGACCTGTTCCAGATTGGGCCATACCAATCAGCACACCCCCCGTTAATTTTAACGTATAAGGATCGGCGGAATGCGCCATGAAGTAGATGCCAAGGCCATAAAGAATGCCACCACCAGCGATGACCCGACCCGCACCCCATTTTTCCGCAATAGCACTGGCAAATGGCTGGGCTACACCCCACACCAAGTTTTGCGTCGCCATGGCCAGGGCAAAGACTTCACGCCCCCAACCAAGATCCAAACTCATAGGTTTTAGAAAAAGACCGAAGCTGGCGCGGAGTCCGAAACAAAGCAGCGCCACCAAGCCACCAGCCGCCAGCACGATCATTGGTGTGCGCCAAGGCGTCGGTGATGGCGTATCGGCAGTCGACATATTGCAGCCCTTCGCACACTAAAAAATAGTCAATTATACTTGAGGAAACGCAGTGCCCATAACAACGCGTCCCATTGGCACATATGTTACGATGATTATTCGCGAATGCACCAGCACCTAGGGCGCTTCGCAAGAATTAGGTCAGATGAGATTTTGGCAAAGAAAAACCGCGCTCGGATGATCCGGCGCGGTTTTTACAAATGCATGTGGTGGCGTATCAGCCCTGACGCGCCTTAAACCGAGGGTTACGCTTGTTAATCACGTAAACACGGCCACGGCGCCGCACAATTCGGCAGCCCTTTTCACGAAGTTTGGCTGATTTCAGCGAGTTCCTGATCTTCATGGCCCGTTCCTTGGTATCAATAAAACTTATTCCGCCGACCTCGTCTGCGGAAGAGCGCGGAACATACGGCCCAACCCCAGCACTGTCAACGGTCAAACCAGGATTTTCTGGCAACACACTTAGCATTATTTTCTGACCAATTAGACCAGAAGTTTCAATACATAAGGGCACCTCTAAAAATACC
>DGNZ01000313.1 GCA_002389175.1 Rhodospirillaceae bacterium UBA4479
CATAGGTCCACATATCGGGAAGATTACCAAAGAAAAAGAACCCAATAACGGTCGCCCAGATAAGGTTTGAGTACGTATAAGGTGCCACCGCAGAAGCTTCTGCATTCGTGAAAGCTTGGATCATGCAATAGTGCCCGACAGTGCCAAAAAGCCCTGCCAAAAACATGACAAACCAGCCCCACATGTCAGGTGTCTGAAAATGAAACGGTACTATTGCCGACATAATAATTGCCCCCAACAGGGCGCTATAAAATAAAGTGGTAAGGGCTGAATCTTGATGGCTCAACGCACGGGTACAGAGTTGATAACACGCGTAACTTGCAGCGGCACCAAGCATCCAAAATGCCCCGACACCTATTGCACTATGTCCTGGTCTGATAATGATCAGAGCACCGACAAACCCAATCAAAACCGACATCCATCGGCGTAAACCGACTTTTTCTTTCAAGATAAAAGGCGCGAGGGCTGTGACCAGCAAGGGGGCCGTATACATGATGGCGCTGGCCTCGGCCAACTGAACAGTATTGAGACCAGTGAAAAAGCATAATGTTGCGCCCAAAAGGAACAAAGAGCGTATCAATTGGAACGGCAAACTGGCGGTTTTGACCAGTGTTCTCATTTTCGGGGCCAAGACGATTAGCAAGATCAGGACTTGAAAGAAGTACCGGGCCCATACGACCTGCATCGTTGGATACGTCTGCACGAGGTATTTGGCGCAGGTGTCCATGCACACAAACATCAGCATCGTCATGAGCATCCAAAAGATACCAGCGCGGGTGTTTGTTTCACGTGATAGGTGGGGCACGGACATCATACGCACTTTAGAGATACTGCAATACCATTGTCACTGAAAAGCGGCGGTGACATTGGCGACAGAATGCTGTTCAACAGGGGATGAGTAATGATCCACACGTTGCGAAAAGCCGGATTGCATCAGAAGGCTTAAAAAATCGCGTTGTTCGACATACGTCTGAGCTTGTTCGATTAGCGGGCCCAATCGTTGTGTCGCGATCTGGATTCCTAATGTTAGCTCTGGCTGATACCGTAATGACGGGGCGCTACAGCACTGTTGAATTGGCATATTTGTCGATTGGCATGGGTGTTGTTATGCCGCTTTTGGTCACCGCGATTGGTATGATCATGGGAACGTTGATTCTGACGGCGAATGCGTTCGGCGGAGAACATTACAGAGAATGCGGTCCAGTTTGGCGTCGTTCCTTGGTCTATGCGTGTATTTTAGGCAGTGGCTGCGTGGTTGTGGGGTTCTTTGGTGAATCTTTGATGTTACTCCTGGGCCAAACCACCGATGTTGCGCATGACGGTGGAGAGATTTTCCTTATTTTGAGCCTTGGTTTGCCCGGGCATCTGTTGTTCCTCAGCTCTTCATATTTTTTAGAAGGTATTGGCCGCCCAAAGATGGGTATGTTCGTGATGATCTGGGCGAATATACTGAATGTCATTTTGAACTGGGTGCTGATTGATGGCACATCATGGTTTGGCCCATTGGGATCAGAGGGCGCGGCCTGGGCGACGACAGCATCGCGATGGTTCATGGCGTGCAGCGCAGCTGGCATAGTCTGGTACATGGCTGATCACGAACGTTTTAATATTCGTGGCAAGCTGACGGGTGGGTTTTCCAGTTGGCAGGAACTGCGCCGAATGGGGTATGCGATTGGCCTTAGCGTTGGTGTCGAAAGTACCGCATTTGCAGCATTGAACGTTATTGCAGGATGGCTAGGTAAGCTGCCGCTTGCGGCGTATGGCCTAACGCTGAATTTGGTGGCGCTGGCCTTTATGATTGCGATAGGTGTCGGATCCGCAACAGCGGTCCGTGTTGGCGTCGCATCAGGCAGAGGGGATCATCAAGATGCTGCCCTTGCCGGTTGGACGGGGCTTGGCGTGAGTTCAGTCGGCATGCTGATTGCTGGAATCAGTGCGTATTTTTTTGCAGGCCCGCTGGCAGGAATCTACACCGACGATCCTGCCTTATTACGCGAAGCTATTATCTCGGTGGCATTTATTGCTTGGGTGTTTGTGCCTGACGGTGGACAGGCTGTGATGGCCAATGCGTTGCGGGGCCGCAAAGACGTTTGGGCGCCAAGTATTATTCAAACCGTCAGTTTCTATGGGGTGTTGGTACCGGTGGGGTACACATCAGCAATCATTTTTGAAACGGGTGTTGTCGGGCTCTTTCACGGGATACTTTGCGGTTGTACCGTATCGCTGATCTGGCTGAGTCTTCGTTTTCATAGGTTGGCCAGACGAGACATAAAGAACGCAGAAGCAAGGAACTTACAGTGACACAACTCATATCCGAACAGACATCCGGCGTTTACATCATCGCCGCTACGCCATTTGCCGAAGATGGCAGTATTGATTATGCCAGCATTGATACGTTGGTTGAGTTTTACATCAATCATGGTGTTAGTGGACTGACGGTTTTGGGTATGATGGGCGAAGCGCCCAAACTCTCGGCCGAGGAACAACTGGCTGTTGCCAAACATTACATTGATCGTGTCGGTGGGCGTGTCCCCGTGATGATTGGCGTGTCGTCTGCTGGATTGAATAATCTGGTCGCGTTAAGCCAACGAACCATGGATTTCGGTGCGGCTGGCGTGATGATTGCCCCAACACCGGGACTGGGAACAGATGAGAAATTGATAGGTTATTTTTCCAGCGCAATTGAAGCATTGGGATCAGAAATTCCCGTCTGTTATCAGGACTATCCTCAAACCACAGGCGTGCATATCTCAGTCAGTTGCTTGAACCAGATGATCGCGGACTTTCCATCATTGGTGATGTTTAAACACGAAGATTGCCCGGGGCTTGGCAAGCCTAGCCAGATTATTGAAAC
>DGNZ01000014.1 GCA_002389175.1 Rhodospirillaceae bacterium UBA4479
GGAAGTCGGCCACCGGCCTTTGAAGCTTTTGGATGTTGCTTGCGGCTCCGGTAAGTTTCCGTCGGCACTCGGGCAATACTCCAAGGTCTCGGATGGGAGGGTGTCCCCCATCGAATATGCCCTTCTTGATCCATCGGCATTTTCGCTTGCCGAGGCTCGTGAAGCCCTTACGCCACCGTTCCAAGCCGGTGCTGAATTTGAAACGACTTTACAGGCGTTGGCATGCGAGCGCGGCGCGTTCGATATTGTCTGGGCAACGCACGCGCTGTACGCCGTGCCCGACGACGAACTTGAAGCCGCACTTGAACGCTTCGTTTATGCGATGTCCGGAGCCGGCTTTATCGCCCATGCTAGCGAAGACTCCCACTATCTTCGCTTCTACCAGCATTATTTCGACGGGTTCAAAGGCGGCATGGGCGTGCCCTATTCGAGTGGCGAACAGATCGTGGAAACGCTTGAGCGGATGGGAGTCGGCGTTCGCGTCGAGCAGATCTCCTATGAGAACGGCGCGCCCGAGGATGCAAAGTCGCAAGTCGAGGGATATCTCCAGCGCTGCATATTCGACGACACGATCAGTCTTGACGCGATGCGCAACAACCCAGTGACCGGTCCGTACCTGGATGCATGCCTGCAAGATGGCGAGTGGCGATTCAAACAGCAGGTTATGCTGTTGTTCCTCTAGTTCCCTGAACATTTATGCATATACAAACATACGATGGGAGCCCGCACGATCTTGTCACTTTTTTGTTCGTCGGATGACCACACACAGTTCCTTGCGTCGAGTTGCGCCGGCGCTTGGTCTTGGGTTCCTCATGGCCTTTGGTTCAAGTGTCGGGCAAACCTTTTTCATCTCGCTGTTCGCAGGAGAAATCCGTAGCGACTTTAACCTCTCACATGGAGGGTTTGGCGCTCTGTATACGGCGGCGACACTCGTCAGTGCGGTCGCCTTTTTGTGGCTTGGAAAATTGNNCCGCTTCGATCTGTCGCTGCTCAGCGCCCTTACTCTGGCAGGTCTCAGCGGTTTCGCGGTACTCATGGCAAGCGCCAATTCCTTAGGCATGCTTTGTTTGGCGCTATTCGGGCTGCGCCTGTTCGGACAGGGTCTGCTCAGTCACGTTGCAATTACGGCCATGGGGCGCTGGCATTCGAACAAGCGAGGGCGCGCACTCAGCGTTGCGACACTGGGGTATCCCGCCGGCGAGGCTATATTGCCCATTCTGGTGGCTTTTTCGCTCACGCTTTTGACGTGGCGTGGGGTCTGGGTGGGAGCTGCGGTTGGCATGATCGTCATCATGTTGCCGATGCTTCTTTGGCTCGGGCGTCTTGTGCGGGTGCGCGGGCTCGATCGGCCCCAAAACGATAACACAGAGTCTGAAGTACGGACACGGCAGTCCTGGACCCGCGCGCAAGTCCTCAGGGATCCGCGGTTTTACGCGCTATTACCGGGCCTTCTTGCGCCCCCTTTTGCTATTACAGGCGTTCTGTTTCATCAGGTTCATCTTGTCGAGACGAAATCCTGGGCGCTAGCGGCGTTCGCCGCGTGCTATCCGCTTTACGCCATAAGCGCGACGGCAGCTGCGCTCGGAGCCGGCTGGATGGTGGACCGAGTTGGCGCTACCAGTCTATTGAGATTCTACCTGTTGCCACTCGCTTTCGGCCTTGCGCTATTGTCCGCCGTCGACGCGATCCATGCGGCGCCCGCGTTCATGATCTTGATGGGTGCTTCGGCTGGTGGCGCCACTGTCGTGCTAGGGGCATTGTGGGCGGAGCTTTATGGCACTGAACATCTTGGCGCGATCCGGTCGTTGAGTGTCTCCCTTTTGGTGCTGTCGACGGCTATCGCGCCGGGGCTGATGGGATTGCTGATCGACTCCGGACTGGGTTTGGAGCCTCAGCTTGCCATATTGTCCGTCTATGTATTTGCCTGCGCGATTGTTTTCGCAGCAATGTTGCCAAGTCTCTTGGCAGAACGATCACCGCCGATGCGGGCGTGACAGCAGCCACGATGCTCAACCGCCCGGTTCTCGGAACTGCTCCCCTCTCGGATTTAACGGAGACCTCTCAGGAATGAACGAGCGACAGAATATCGATTCCAGTTGGACGCAAAGTCTCTCTCGCGGCCAACTGCCCAACCACGCGGACCTGCGCGAGCATCTTCTTGCCGTCCACCGCGATCACGCGGGCTTTACGGAATCCTGCGCCCTGAGGTGTCGGGATAAGTCGGGTCGTAATAGCTACGAGTTACTTGCTGACGTCGTCGACCCCATACGGCATTCGCGCGTCTTGGATCTTGCCTGCGGTAGCGGCGTCCTCCTCGAAATCTGCAGTCGACGGTGCGGCCCGAATGCCGAGTTGACCGGTGTGGACATGAGCGCGGAGGAGTTGGCATTGGCGGGACAGCGGGGCCTCGACCCCACGATCAAGCTATATGAGGGCATTGCGCAGGACCTTTGCTTCATAGCCGACGGCTCGTTCGATGTCGTGCTGTGTCACTGGGCATTAACCTTGATGGACCAGGTCCCCCTAGTGTTGCGGGAAGTCAAGCGAGTGCTCAAGCCTGATGGAGTCTTTGCGGCAATCGTGGATGGCGACCCTGCGACCACACCCGGCTATTCTGAGATACACGACTTAATCTACAACCTGGTTCGGCGCGAACAGCCCAACTTCGGCGAAATTGATTTGGGAGACCCCCGTGTTCGCACGGGGCAAGCCCTGAAGCAGCTTGCCATTGAGTCGTTTGAAGGCGCGCAGTTAAAAATAGAACCCATGGTCTTCGACCTGCACGCCCCCCCGGATGTTTTAGCGCGCGAGGCGGCCGGTTTCTTTTATGCATCGTTCATGTTGTCGCCGCCTGCACATCGCCAGATGCTGGAAGAGCTTGAAGCCCTTTTCGCCGGGCAGCGGCAGGCCGGTCGCAGCAGGTTCGCACTGCCGGTAAACAGACTTGTCATCCATCATTAACAACTGGAAAGAGAGATGTCAGGGCAGTATCAAAGCAAACGGGGTTGATACGGAGCAGGGCGGTTCGTAGCTTCAACCGATGAAAAATCCGTTCCACTATTCCAACTCGTCGAGGTCCTCCCCCATTGAGTTGTTCCACCATTATAATTAGGAAACGGAGGATCAGAGATGGCGAACAAACGACACAAACCGGAAGAAATTGTGCCTCAAGGGCAAGCTCTATTGCGACAGATTACTGTATTACTGACGGAAGGCTTCGGTTTCAACGTTGAGCGAGGGGAACCTATTCGATAGCTGAGTAGCATGTCGGTGACGATTAGCCCCGGCATACAGGACCAAGGCTCAGACTACCCGGTGCTGCTCCCGCGTATTGCGAAGCTTCATCAACAGGGAAATGACTTTTTCAAGCCGCCGGGCAAGGTGGCCCTCCCACTTCGCAAGTTCGTTGAATTTGTCGGGGTTCGAACTTTCACCGAAAGCCTGAGCCCTAATAGCCGGCGCCTGCTTCGACCCGCTAATGACATTTCGTTGGTGCGGCAGGGCTTCAAGGTCCAACCATTCCACCATAGACGCGGCCGTCGCTTCCCGCGCACGTCCAATCCCGTCTTCACCGTCTTCCAGAATTTCCTTCCACCAATCCAGTGTGTCTTTACGCGCGGAAATTCTACAACGGCAGCCGGGATGCAGGGGGCTGCGCTGGGGCAAGCGGGTAGAGCCTGATCTTGCCTTCGTCCTGGAGGCGACTTGGGATCAGATCGAGGACCATTTCAAGTTTCGGGAAACAGAGGATTACAAAACCTTCGGGGGGCTTAAACAATGGATTTATAAAGCCTACACTCAAAGCTAAACAGCAATAACAAAGATAACCATATTAACATATGACACTGCCCTCCGAAGGCAGAGGTCACACGTTCGAATCGTGTCGGGTGCGCCAATCTCACAAAGGGTTACAGCGTTTTCGCTGCAATCCACATAATTAAATCCCCACTGTATCCCCACAAACTGTCCAGTTTAATTCAGCCGTGAACCCTGTGAAGGCAGTGAAGGCATTTGCCTGTATTTGCCATGGGGGGACGCCGGGGGACAGGGGTGGCTGTGGAGTGTTCTTCACTGGTGCTGAGATTATCGTGGTGAAATTGCGGAATTAGCCTTCTTGTTGATTTACTTAGACATCCGTTCATGAACCGAGACCATTCCTCGTTCGGCCATGTCACTCACTTCTCTTGCATGTTTCTGAAGGGCTTCAATTATTCCTGGGTTAGCTGATGTCTGTGTCACTTCTACGCCCAACTCTGTCATCTTAAGTTCTGTTTTTATGGAACTGCTGTCTTCAAACAATACATCCAGCGTTGGGCTTTGGATGATTATTTGAGGGTTTCTCTTCTCCTCAAGTCTCGAAACCATACCAACAACATGGCTTACGATCGCATCACGTAACTCATCGTCCTTTGTTTCCGTGATAGTCCTTATGCCATTGGGAATGTTTTCGACTGATCGCATTATCTTTTTATGATTATTAAAGATCGCTTTTAATTCATTTACTTCGTCTTCAGAGGTATCCTTTCCTTGAAGTCCGGGCATATTTACTTCGTCATGGGCGTGCATCATTTGACCTTCTTCACCCGCACCATGATGTTTTTCCATCTGCTGAGAATAGTCATGATGACCATGAGTATATTTTAATACTTGGGGAACGACCCATGTCGTGAACGCTCCAAGGGCAAAAATGGCAACGTAAAGCATTGCTGATTTGATTTTCATTTAACCCTCTATTTTGCTCGACAATACTTGGGCAACTTAATTGTTCTTAGGCCATCTTTTGTTTCGTATACCGCATAGTGACCTTTTGAATATCTCGGACAATCTAGCGCTAGCCCCGCAGCAATGACAGCTATACCAATATCTTTGCCATCTCGGAAACATACACCAACATATCTGTCATAGGTCTTCGTGCCGTCGAGCTCACAGCGAACCCTTTCACCTTCGACCAGCTGTCTCATAAACTTCTTAGACCGTTGGCCCAGAGGTTCTTTCAACTCAGGAGCTGACACGCCGTTTAACCTGATTGGAACTTTACCAACTTCGATGGTGTCGCCATCGCGTACATGCGTGACTGTGCCAGTTAAAACAGTTGGCTCTGCATTAGACACGGAGCTTGTTATGATGAGAACGAGCAAACCAATCAAGACATACGGCGTGTTCAAGATTGCACCGAATAGCCTTTGCCGCTCAAACAAGCAGCCACTTCCTCGTCCTTCTTCTTAAACGGCTCGTAAGCTCCGGCGACAACTCCCACGACACTTCCCAGCACCGCACCAATTGCAGCGCCTTCTTTTGAGTTGCCAGCAAAGGCACCGTGATAGGCTCCGTAGGTGACGCCGTATGCTGAGCCGATAACTGCCGCGCCCAATCCATGCAGGGTGACACCGAGTGCCGTGCCACCTCGACAATCGTTAAGGTCTGCTGTGTAGGTTGTCTCGTTGAACGTGGGAGCTTTGGTGTCAACGTCAGGGCTGGCGCAGGCTGATATTGACGCTGCAATAACAATTAACGCAAATCTGAATAGAGCTCTCATTTCACTATAAGTCTCTCGACAGCGATCCGAATAATACAATTATCTTTGCTTTCCATTCAATTTGCTCTCAGAAGTTTATATGCAC
>DGNZ01000160.1 GCA_002389175.1 Rhodospirillaceae bacterium UBA4479
CTCATGAACCGATTTACGCGGGATAATGCCAGGTGCTTTGACTTCGACCAGTGCACGTTCGGTCGTATCAATGTCGCCTTTACCGTCGATTGGGTTACCAAGCGCGTCAACAACGCGGCCCAGCAATGCCTTCCCGACAGGGACGTCAACAATGTCACCGGTACGTTTTACGGTGTCGCCTTCTTTGATGTTTCGGTCATCACCGAAAATCACGACCCCGACGTTATCGAGTTCGAGGTTTAGGGCCATACCTTTAACGCCGCCTGGGAACTCAACGAGCTCACCAGCCTGCACATTGTCGAGGCCATAAACACGGGCGATACCATCACCAACCGTCAACACTTGGCCGACTTCGGCAACTTCTGCTTCGGTCCCAAAATCCTTAATTTGTTTCTTAAGAATATTTGAAATTTCTGCGGCTTTGATTTCCATCAGCCAATCCCTTTCATGGCGAGGCGCATTTTCTGCAACTGGGTTTTAAGTGAACTATCGATCATTCGTGATCCAACACGCACGACAAGACCGCCAAGCAGGCTTTTGTCGACATGCTGTTCGATCTGCACTTTTGTGCCGATCGATTTTTTGAGCGCAGCTTCAAGCGCTTTCAACTGAGCTGCTGAAAGCTTAGCAGCAGATGTCACCTCGGCCGTTGCTTCACCACGGCTGGCAGCAAGCTGAGCTTGAAACGCTTTAATGATGTTGGGCATTACGAATAACCGACGGTTATCGGCAACAACACCAACGAAATTCTTTGTAAGATCAGCAAATCCAGCTGCCTCAGCAACGGCACCCATCGCATTTATCTGATCATTGCGCGACATGACCGGGGACTTGATCAATCGGGTCAGATCATCACTATCGTTGATCATCGAGCCCAATTGCTGCAGGTCACCCGCGACATCGTCTAGCTTTTTATCGGCGTCGGCCAACTCAAAGAGTGCCGTCGCATATCGACCCGCTAAGCCGGTCGCGCCCGAACTATCCGCTGACACGTGGGAACATCCCTCTCGCTAACAACTTTTCACATACTTAATGCACCACCAGCGCCATTTTTACGCTTTTGGCAGTACAAACCCTCTCCCAGGTCAAACAAACGTCTATCCCGTGAAAGCGGGCAACTCGTACCATACTGATTAGGGGTGTGCAAGCGGACTAGGGACGGTTTTTTTGTGGATATTTGATGCTTTTAGTTCAGTGTGTTAATAAGCAAAAATTCGCAGGATTAAGGTGTAATTTACTGATTTTTTCGATCACCTGCATAGAGTCGCGTTTAAAAGAACGAGACTGGGTCAATATCTACCTGGACCCGAACCTTTTTTGGGATCGGACTCCGCTTGATCCAGTCATGCATGATTCTCTGGACCGACTTATCCCGTGTTGTTCGCAATAAAAGCCTGCGGCGATGCCGTCCACGTAATAGCGCCATCGCAGCGGGTGCAGGGCCCAGCACATGCAAGTCATCTAATCGGGGTGCTGTTCGGCCCAATGCATTGGCGGCTTGATCGACCAAAGCCTCATCACGACCCGATACAATAAGTGCTGCCAATCGGCCAAACGGCGGCATGATTGCATCTGTGCGTGCCTGGCTTTCGGCATCGATAAATGCGTCACGGTCCTGCGCCACCATGGACTTAATCACCGCATGTTCGGGCATATAGCTTTGCAAGATCACACGCCCTGGTCGATCCCCTCGGCCTGCGCGGCCTGCGACCTGGAACAATAACTGAAACGTTTTTTCCGCAGCGCGGAATTCACCCCCTGAAAGGCCCAAATCCGCATCCACCACACCCACCAACGTCAGTGATGGGAAATGATAGCCCTTGGCGACGATCTGCGAGCCAATAATCAAATCAACTTCTTTGTCTTCGATAATACGGACAAGCTCTGCCGCTTGTTTGGGACCGCGGACGGTATCACTGGTGGCGACCAGCGTTCGAATATCAGGAAACAGCAATTGGACTTCTTCGGCCAAGCGCTCAACGCCCGGGCCACACGGCACCATCGATTCAGTGTCTTCACAACTGGGGCAAATTTCAGGGGGCTTGGTCGCGAATCCACAATGATGACATTGTAACCGCCCCAATAGACGATGTTCGACCAACCACGCCGAACACCGTGGGCATTGCATCCGATGACCACACGTCCGGCACAACGTCAGCGGTGCATAGCCCCGCCGATTAAGGAACAGCATCGCTTGATCGCCGCTCTCGAACGTTTCTGTCATCGCCTCGGCTAATTCTGGCGACAGCCAACGACCACGTGCAGGTCCTGCGGATCGCATATCGACAACATGCGTGTCCGCCATATCCTGTCCCCCATGACGGGCTGGCAGGTTCACTTCGTCATAACGGTCGCGCCGGACGTTGATCACCGTTTCCAAGGACGGTGTTGCAGATACCAAGATCAGCGGCGTGTCCTCTAATCGGCTACGAACCACCGCCATATCACGGGCATGGTACATCACACCGTCTTCTTGTTTAAACGAGCTGTCGTGTTCTTCATCAACTACGATCAAACCCAATTCCGGGAATGGCAGGAACAAAGAACTCCTGGCACCAACCACCACACGCGCTTTGCCAGATGCCACGGCCCGCCACGTATCGCGGCGCCGCGCCTGGGTCAGTTCTGAATGCCATACAGCGGGTGGCGCGCCAAAGCGATCTTCGAATCGTTGGAACCATTGAGCCCCCAGGGCAATTTCGGGCAGCATAACGAGGACTTGCTTACCCATCGCCAACGCCTTGGCCATGGCTTCGAAATATACTTCCGTTTTTCCGGACCCTGGCACGCCGTCCAACAACGTGACCCCGAATCCATTTCCGACCTTATTTCCTAAATCTTGCGCCGCCGCTGCTTGATCATCAGACAATGCAAACCCAGATCTTTCCGGATCCGGCACGGGCCAATCAGGTTCGGCTGACGCGCTCACAGCAGCTAAGACACCTAAGTCCACCAGGCCTTTAACAACGGACGTGCCACACCCAGCTTCGCGCGCAATATCTGCAGCAGGCATCGGCAATGCGGATTCCAAAAATGCGCAAATCCGTTCGCGGGGCGGTGTCATCCGGACATCAGTCTGATTGTCAGACAGTTTATATAATGTGACTTGTTTTGGCAGCTCCAACGCGGCTGGGACGCTGATCACCATACGAAGGACGGCACCTGCAGGATAAAGCGTGTAGGCAGAAACCCAGTCGACCAAGTCGATCAATGGCTCGCCCACGGGGGGGGCATCTTTTGGTCCAATGATATCGCGAAGCTTCTTGTCGTCTACGTCACCGATTGCCGAACCCCAAACAACCCCCGTCGCAACCCGCGTCCCTAACGGCACGGCCACAATATCGCCGCGTGCGACAGTCAACCCGTCAGGCACTTTATAATCATACGGTCCGGCAAGCGGAAGCGGCAGCAAAACGGCGATCCGTGCCCCTGCTTCGTATATCGTGTCGTCTTCCCCGGAAGTTGCTCCGGTGCCGGATTTTCGCATGGTTTTCGTCATTTGTTATTTGTTAAGCCGAAAATCGCTATAATGAAACGATTCGCATACTGGGCAAGTAGTGATACGTGAATAAACTGGGGATTAAAAATGAGCGGAGAACTTTCTGACGTCCGCGTCGATGACGACGACGCGGCACTGGCCATTGCACCGGACGACGTCGCCGTCTTCTTGATGCAGAACCCAACGTTCTTCAACGAACATCCTGACGTGCTGGATTGCGTCGAACTACCCGATCGGTTCTCGGCCACGGGTGCTGGCGTTGTAGACTTTCAGCGTTACCAGCTTGATCGACGCGACAGCGAGATCGACGAGCTTCGAACCTGTGCACAGGATGTGATTGAGACCAGCCGCTCGAACATGTCGGTGCAAACCCGCACACACGCAGCCGTACTGGCGATGCTTCACGCATCCACATTGCCGCAGCTATACCGCATCGTTTGCGACGATTTACCCATTCTGTTGGATGTTGATGTTGCCGTTGTCGGTTTTGAGCCTGCAGACGACCACAACATCTCAACCTTAAGCGAGCATCTTAGGGCACTTCCTGTGGGCACGGTCGATTCGATTATCGGCCAAGACCAGGACGTTCAGCTTTATCGAGAGTTTTGGGATGACGGCACCGTATTCGGCAGCGCCGCTGGATTGGTCAAATCCGCAGCGATTTCTCGGATCAAACCCGTTGTAACCATGCCCACCGGATTAATCGCGCTCGGCACCCGGGATGAAACATTCCGCCCAGGTCAAGGAACTGAGCTTTTCTCCTTCCTTGCCCGCGTCATCGAAGCCTGCGTGATGAAGTTCTCAACCCAAGGAAGATAATTTAACCGTGATCGGACTTTACGTTCAGCCAGGCTTAACATCGATCCTAGAAGATTGGGTCGGCTGGTTGACGCATGAACGCCGATTGGCAGATCGTACTGTTGATGGATATCTGCGCGATGTGACGATCTTTATGCGGTTCTTGTCAGAGCATTTGGGATTTAAGCCGGGTGTTGATGACCTCGCGACGTTGAAACGCGACGATTTGTGGGCCTATCAATCCATTCGCCACGCAGATGGATTGGGCCCAACATCGATGGCACGCGGGATCAGCGCACTTCGAAGCCTGTTTGGTTTCTTAGACAAGCGCGGGCTTTGCACCAATGCGGTCATCCTCGCCGCTGAAATGCCCAAACTGCCCCGCACGGTGCCCAAACCCCTGAATGTAGAAGAAGCATTTGAGACATTAGATGCCGCTGAAGACATGTCGGTCGAACCGTGGCACGGCAAACGGGACCGCGCGCTGTTCGCATTGTTATACGGCTGTGGTCTGCGGATCGGTGAAGCCTTAGGCCTATCGCCGCTTGATATTGCCAATGTGGACAAGATCCTTGTCACTGGCAAAGGCAACAAGCAACGGATTGTTCCTGTACTAAAAGCCGTCACCAAAACGATCAACGATTATATCAAAATGTGCCCCTACGATTTGGATGAGGATGGTCCGCTGTTCGTCGGCGCGCGGGGCAAACGCCTGAACCCCGCCATCGCGCAGCGAAAAATGCGCGATGTCCGCGCCGTACTCGGACTCGCCGATACAGCAACCCCCCATGCGCTTCGGCACAGCTTTGCCACGCACCTGTTGTCGGGTGGCGGAGATCTTCGGACCATTCAGGAATTGCTGGGCCACGCGTCGCTTTCGACCACGCAACGATATACCGAAGTCGATGGCGAACGATTGATGGAAATCCATGCCGCTGCTCATCCGCGAGCGCGACGGAAAAATTAGCGGGAAATCATCACCGCGCCCCGGTAGCTCAGCAATCCAGCGACGGCAAAGCCACCAATCACCATTAGCGCTAAGTCATAACCACCAGCCGCCCATAGCAATGAACCGAGGAGTGGTGCAGCCGCCCACATCATCAGGTACGGCACAGCAATCGCGCCACTGATGGCACCAAAATTTTTCTCGCCCATCAGTTCGCGCACGATCACAGGGCGCATAATACTCGTCACACCATGCCCACTTCCCTGCAAGATGACGAACAACACCAATAGCATCGGCACCGCAGAAGAGAAAAACAGCGCCGCCGTCGCTCCACCAACAGCAAAGAAGCATGCCGTTGTAATTGCATGGCTGGATATCCGGTTTTCCACCGCCATCATGGCAAGTCGCCCAGCCACTTGCATTGGACCGACCATCGATGCTGTCAAAACCGCTGCATCTCCAGATAATCCCCTATCGGCCAAGATCGGCAGCATATGATTGATAACGATCCCATGATTCCCACCGAGCATCGCAAACCCACCCGCGATCAACCAAAACACAGGGTTCTTTAATAACCGAACAGGTGCTGGTGGTGGTGAAGGAGGTGCCGTCGAAGCGGCAATTTCTGCTGCTGTATCGGCTTCTCGTTTTTGGTGTTCAGTCTCCAAAAAGCTGGCACCCGTCCAGATCAGCGGCACACCAATCAGGGTCACCATTCCAGACAATGTGAATGCTGCATAGTGCCAGCCGAATGCCTCGGTGATTGCATGGCAAAGCGGAAACGATAGTGTGCTCGCAAACCCTGCGAACAACGTAATCAGGGTGATCGCGCGTTTTGATTCTGCGCCCCGCGTTCGCGTCACAAACGCGAAACAGGTTTCATACAAACAACAGCCCAGGCACGCACCCAAACCCAAATAGATGCCAACGAACATCCACTCGTTTGACGCTGTCGTAAGCAGCGCGACCAGTCCAGCGCCTATCAACGCTGCCCCAGCTAGAATTTTTGGGCCATGTCCCTGATCAACGACCCGTCCCGCGATGGGCGAGAAAATCGCCGCCATTAGAATTGCGCCACTGAACGCCCCGGTCAGGGTCGTCTTGGACCAGCCCTCGGCCAGTTCCCAACGGATGAGAAGTGCCGCGAAGATGTAATACAGGCCAGCCCAGAAAATCGTTTGGCCGATGGCGAGTTGAATGATGGCGCGACGGACAGTCATAACGCCCCTTAGATTAAAATCTTAAACAGCAATGAGCTGATAACCTATACCCGCAAGGGCACCACCGAACAGCGCGAATGAGACATAAAGCGCAAATACCGGCTTCTTGACCAACGCGAAGACTGCAATCGCCGCCGGTATCGACGTCATGCCACCCGCGACCATAAACGCCATCCCAGCACCCGGGCTGACACCCATTTCGATCAAGCCATCCACCAAAGGCAATGCTGCGTAACCGTTTAAATATGCAGGCACACCAACAAGTGAAGCCAATGGGATGGCAAAAACGCTATCTGAACCCAGCGCACCCGCAACCATGTCAGCAGGTACGTAGGCCAACATCATGCTTTCCAAAAAGAATGCGATGGTCAGCCACTTGCCTAAGAATAATGTATTCGCGAGGGCCTCGGACCCGAACGTCTGACGCCGTGATTTTTCTTTCCAAAATGCCCACGTGACGGTGCTTGGGGATTTTACAGCGCTTGAACCGCAGCCACCGCCACCAACCCCGTCTCGCAGCGGGTTGCTCAAAAAGCCACGGGCCTCTAGCGCCCAAATCGTATAACCACCCATCATGCCGATGCCAATGGCTGCGATTGTTTTGGCGATGGCAAAAGTCATGCCGAGAGTCCCGGTTGTCAGGACAAACATCGATGGATCCATCACCGGGGATGCCAGCCAAAAAGCCATGACGGCTGGCAACGGCACGCCCATCGCCAGCAAAGCCGCAATGAGCGGGATGACGCCGCACGAACAAAATGGTGATACGGCCCCGAACAATGCCGCAGCGAAAATCATCACGGCAAGACGCCCAGAAAATACCTTGGCAATCAAGCTGTCCGCATCGCTAGCCTTGGCAAACGCGGCAATGCCGATCGCGAGTGCCAGGAACGGCGCGATCTCGAGCAAATTATTGGCGACAAAAACCAATGTGTCGGGGGCTTGTTGGGTATCCAATATCAAGAGTGCAATGAAGCCCAGTCCAGCAACGGTCCACGCCATTTGCGAACGGATGGCCTGCACAGCACGCTGAACAAACGATGTTGTTTCAACTTTCGCCGGACCGCAACACGATGGAGCAGCAGTTTGTGGTTCGTTGACGGTGGTTTCACTCATGACGTTTCACTTTCATTGGGCGGCGTATGCAACGCGATTTATTTGTTCGCGAGCTTGTCCAACTCGACTACGTGCAATCCTTGGCAACAATCATCGGTCAGAAAATCGATCAGTCCCCGCATTGATCCGTAATCAGCCCGCGATACCAGCACGCGACCTTGGCGTTCTTGGTTCACCAATCCGGCGTGCATCAATGCTTTGATATGATGGGACAACGTCGATGCCGGAATGCCGAGACTATCCTGCAGCGTGCCCACCGGGGCGCCCTCTTCACCCGCTTTGACCAGCGCACGATAAATCGTCAGGCGCGTGGGGTGGCCAAGGGCTGCAAAACAATCGACGGCATTTAAATCATCCATGATGACTGTATACGCTCATGTGAATTTAGAATCAACTATATTTCTAGAATTATCGAAATATAGTCAAAATGTATAATTCTGTCACACCCGCGAAGGCGGGAGACTAACATAGCGTTGATGAGACCCCCGCCTTTGCGGGGATGACAGACTCAACAGCGGTTCAATCCCCCTCACCTAACCTCTCCCCCCTTGGGGGGAGAGGTTAGGTGAGGGGGAAACCTAGAATTAAACCAGGATTATATATGTATCGCCCGACCAGCGACACCAAGTGCCGCTTCTTTGACAGCTTCAGGTAAACCCGGGTGACCATGACAGATGCGCGCCAAGTCCTCGGCAGAGCCACCGAACTCGATCACGTTGACGACTTCTTGGATCAAGTCACCGCCCTGTGGGCCAATGATGTGGCAGCCCAGAATAGCGTCGGTTTCAGCGTCTGCTAAAATCTTCACGAAGCCATCGGAATCACCATTACAGCGTGCGCGTGAGTTAGCTGTGAACGGGAACTTGCCCGCATTGTATTTGATGCCCGCTTCTTTGAGTTGCTCTTCGGTTTTACCGACCGAGGCGACTTCGGGGTGCGTATAGACAATACCCGGGATCGCATCGTAATCGATGTGACCTGTTTGCCCGGCCATGATTTCAACGCAGACCATACCCTCGTCCTCGGCCTTGTGGGCGAGCATTGCCCCACCAATCACGTCACCAATGGCATAAATACCTTCGACGTTGGTTTGGAAATCCGCATCGACTTCAACAAAGCCACGGTCACTGACTTTGACGCCGATCTTATCAAGCCCCAGGCTTTCGATGTACGGACGCCGGCCAATGGAAACCAACACAACGTCGGCCTTCATGGTTTCGGCGTCGCCACCATCGCGAGGTTCCATGGTCAGCGTGACTCCGCTTTTAGCGGTTTTTGCCCCCGTGACCTTGGTCTTCATTTTGAAGTTCAGACCCTGTTTTTTCAGGATGCGCTGCATTTGTTTCGAAACTTCGCCGTCCATACCCGGCAACACGACATCGAGGAACTCAACAACGGTCACCTCGGCACCCAAACGACGCCAGACGGACCCCAATTCCAAACCGATCACACCAGCGCCAATGACAACCATTGATTTAGGCACTTTCGGTAACGCCAACGCACCCGTCGAAGTGACGATCTGTTTTTCATCCACCTCAACACCCGGTAGTGGTGAGGATTCTGACCCCGTCGCAACGATGATATTTTTGGTTTTCAGAACCTGTTTCTTTTTGCCCTTACCGGACGGCGACACCGTCACTTCACCCGCAGCCGTGACCACGCCCGTGCCGACAATGTGGTCGACCTTGTTCTTTTTCATCAAGAACGCGATGCCGTTGGTCAGGTCATCAACGACCTTGTCTTTGCGACCCAACATGGTTTTGAGATCGAGAGAGACCTGCGCTTTGATACCGTGATTTGCGAATTCATGCTCCGCCATTTCAAAGTGATGTGATGACTGCAGCAACGCCTTGGACGGAATACAGCCGACATTGAGGCACGTGCCGCCAAGCTTCTCTCGCTTTTCTACAATCGCGGTCTTGAGACCCAACTGCCCCGCACGGACGGCAGCCACATAACCGCCAGGTCCGGCACCGATGATAATCACGTCATATGTATCGCTCATGCCACTTTATTCCTCTCTTTTGTCCGTCACTCCCGCGCGGGCGGGGGTCCAAAACTCGTGCAGTTTAGATTCCCGCCTACGCGGGAATGACGATATTTTTAGACGTCCAACATAATCCGCTGTGGATCTTCGATCAGGTCCTTCATACGAACCAAGAACGACACAGCTTCACGACCATCGACAATGCGGTGATCGTAACTAAGCGCCAGATACATCATCGGGCGGGCAACGATTTCATTGCCAACGACCATTGGGCGTTTCTGAATCTTATGCATCCCTAAGATCGCCGATTGCGGCACATTCAGGATCGGCATTGAGTTTAATGAGCCAAACACCCCACCGTTCGAGATGGTGAAGGTCCCGCCCATCATTTCGTCCATGCCGAGTTTTCCATCACGTGCACGACGGCCAAAGTCAGCAATTCCGCCTTCGATTTCGGCAAAGCGCATCTGGTCGGCTTCTTTGAGGACGGGGACAACCAAGCCCTGCGGCGTGCCAACGGCAACCCCAACGTTGTAGTAGTTTTTATAGATCAGTTCTTCGCCGTAAATTTCAGCGTTGATCGCAGGCCATTCCTTGAGTGCGATCACAGATGCGCGCACAAAAAATGACATGAATCCCAGGCGAACACCGTGTTTTTTCTCGAAGTTGTCTTTGTACTCAGAGCGCAGGTCCATCGCAGCACCCATATCGACCTCGTTCCAGGTCGTCAGCATGGCTGCGGTGTTCTGGGCCTGTTTCAAGCGGCCCGCGATCACTTTGCGGAGCTTTGTCATCCGGACCCGTTCTTCGAGCGGGTGTTCAGGACGCGGCGGCAAATCGGCAGATGGTGTATAGCCGAGCGACGATTGAGCTGCCGTAGGTGCAACTGCTGACCGACGTTTTGCAGAACCGCTTTCGGCGGCTTTCAACGCGTCACCTTTGGTGATCCGACCATCGGGTCCCGTTCCAGTGATCAATGCCGCATCCATATCGTTGTCATCAACCATCTTACGCACGGCTGGCGACAAAGGTGGTCGGCTTGCTGCAGCTGGTGCCGGAGCAGCAGCAGGCGCTGCCGCTGGTGGCGGTGG
>DGNZ01000008.1 GCA_002389175.1 Rhodospirillaceae bacterium UBA4479
CGCTAGACGAAGGGGACGCGGTCGCGAAGGTGATATCTATAAGGAGAGGCGGAATCAAGCCGTAAAAGCAAAAAACCGAAAAAAATTACGCGGCTTTGATGGGGGCGGGGCACGCACCCCTCGCTTTACCCGTTAATTCTCGTCTTTAACCTGATTGATCAGCGCATCCAGGCCTGATTGAGGCTTCACGGACTCCATATGCTTCTCAAGGTAATAGGCATACATCTGCACGAACTCTTCGGCAAAGAAGGCCGGGTCCACTTCTTCAGGTTTATCTGAATTAGCGACCGCAAATGCCGAGAAATTGGCCGCTGCATGACGGATACCAGCAGAGATATCAATCGGATCGAGGCCTTCTTCGAGGCGTGTATTGGCGATATTGATCACCTGATTGGCGATTTGAATGCTGAGTGTGTGGCGATCTTCTTCGGATACTTCGGACATGGAGAACCTCAAATTTCGTGATTGTCTTTGTAATTGCATGTTCTGCCCCAAGTGGGGAGGCGAAAGGGTGGACGCAACCGCTAAAGCGACCCTGAGGGGTCAAGAACCAGGGTCGTCCGATCAATTAGTTTTCAAAGGAAAGCGCGGACGCGAACATATACCCGGTCCCCCGAACAGTTTTGATGATTTCAGGATGGCGCGAGTCCACCTCGACTTTGCGGCGCAATCTCGTCACCAACACGTCGATGGAGCGGTCAAACGGCTCCCACTCACGGTTATAAATCGCGCTGAGCAAATGATCACGTGACAATACACGCCCGGCTTTTTCGATGAATTCGTGTAACAGATTAAATTCGCCCGATGTCAGTTCTACTTTTTCACCAGCCGTGTTTCGGAGTTCGCGGCTATCGAGGTTTAGTCGCCATTCGCTAAACACGACAACGCGCTGTTCGCCCATCATCGCGGTGGTGCTGACATCTGCACGATCTTTGACGCGGCGCATGACGCTGCGGATACGTGCCAGCAATTCGCGTTCTTCCCACGGCTTGGTGACGTAATCATCGGCGCCGACTTCAAGACCGACAACGCGGTCCACGGTGTCGTCTTTGGATGTAAGAATAATGATGCCCAACGAGTATTTATCGCGAAGCTGACGTGTAAGCTCAAACCCATCATCCTTGGGGAGCTTTAAATCCATAATCGCGAGGTCAGCTGGGTCTTTTTCCATGACCGCGTGCATATCGGCGCCATTATCGACGGTTGATACCCGATAACCTTCGCCTTCTAGGTACACGCGCACGGCCTTTTGGACGAACGGGTCATCCTCAATGACAAGAATATGTTGGACGGTGTCATTCATTCTAAACGTGCACGCTGTTCAACTCGATCATAGTGTGACAAACGGACTATCGCGCGAACCGCGCAATATCGTTAGAATACGCGAGTAAATATGAATCCCGCAACTCCAACAAGGCGGGTTATAAAAGAATACAGCGCTTTTGGGAGCTCTGATGGCAGACGACAACGAAAATGAGACACCCGCGCCGGACCGGACATCACGGGATTCGTGGCTCAATAGTATCCTGGGCCCCGTGGCTGGCAGCGTCAAAGCCGCTACTGAAGCGCCTTCGCCTGTAACCAATCGAACCTTTAAGCATCAATTGGTATTCAAAACTGACTTTCGAACGCCGCCCGGCGCGACATTGAAAGGTGTCGAAGTCAGAGAAGTGCCGCCACAAGTTTATGCTGTTAACGGCGAAATGCCCCAACCGGGAACTTGGTCGTTTACGTGTGACCACCTCGATTCGGTCTCGTTCTATGTTGATGACGCCAAGGACATTCGCCAATCAACGGCTGTGGTCGCCAAGTTTCTGCTGAACCGTAACGAGGATGACCGGACCTGGTCCGAGGTCGAATCTAGCCAATTGGTCTTGGTAAAGAACACCTCAGAAGAAGACGATGACTCTGAGGCAATTGAAGACGTATCGAGTGTTCTGCGTGACTCGTTTGTCGCATCGATGATTGATTTGGATATTAGCATTGATGCCGATGATACAGGAGAGGGGAACGACGTATCGGTCCTGTTGAGCGGACTGGCCCCCGGTGCGATTTTGACCGCAGGGAACGTCGATGACGATGGAATATGGTCCGTTCGCCTCACAGAACTTAAAGACCTCGCGATTATTGTCCCTGATGATACACCATCTTTTGAGCTAAGCGTCGCTCTGGGTGAGGAAGATGTCGCGATCCGGGTTGATGCGCCATCATTCAAACAGAAGCCATCTGATAATTCGCTAAGGCTTCGATTGTCACCGTCTTCTGAACGAGCACCGCATCGCATTCGCGTCTTCGCCGACGGTCGCGAAATGTATGACCGCGTAATGATGTGGGGCGACGATCCTGATATCCCGCTTGATATCATCATCGGTCTGCCAACCGCTGATGACTTACCTTTTGAATTGTTGATCCGCGAAGCATCCACCGCCAAGGGCAATACGCAAACAGCGACACTTTTGGCAGCCGAATTTAATGAGCTCCCGGTAAATTTGGACAGCGATCTTGTGCGCGGAAATGTGACCTCAACCACCGCTGGATTATCCTGGCGGGGCGATTTGATATTGTCTGCGCGGAACTTGGCGAAAGAAACAGAGAACAAGCCTGCGAAAGAACATGTCGACACATCAGCACTATTTAATGATGACACACCCAAACAAGTTGCAACGCCAGAAGTTGACACACAGATTTCACCGCCAGATCCTGATCAAGACAAGCAACCATCATCTCATGGCGACGTCCTGATCATTCAAGCATCTTCATCAGATATTGATCGCGCTGGGTTCATTGATGAATTAAGTGCGTTGCAAACATTCGTTCGCACACGCCCCAATTCCAGTGACGACGTGTTTTACGAACGCCTGGGACTGACGATCAAAAATTGGCGTGACGTAAAAGTTGTCGGCCCCGCCAACGCAGAGGTGGACTTGGACCCTGCACTACCGGCGCTCGCACCCAAAGGAGGGCGGGATAATGCACTCCATACAATTGGGTTGGGCGAAAAATCATATGTATTGAACTGCTATGATTTTTTTGAAATTCGTGGGCTGCCCCCAGGATGTTTGCTCACGCATGGTCGCAATCTGGGCCATGGTTGTTGGCAAATATCTCCACAGGACATCCCGCAGGCACACATCATTGGGTTGATATCGTCGACACCAGCTGCCGTTGCTGACATCTTTGCATCCAGCCTTGATTCTTCTGACTCAGAAAATGTTTCGCACAAGGT
>DGNZ01000200.1 GCA_002389175.1 Rhodospirillaceae bacterium UBA4479
CGCGGCTGGTGAAGATGTCGCAAAGCAGGCGATAAGCTGGGCCAGCGAACAACCCGTGGATACGCCAGTCTTAATTTATTCGTCCGCGGACCCGGAAATCATTAAAGGCATTCAAGCTGAATACGGTCGTGATGCCGCCGGGGAAATGGTTGAGCGCGTGATGGGGCGTGTGGCTTCGGGGTTGGTTGCCAACGGTGTCCGAAAGCTTGTTGTCGCCGGCGGTGAAACATCCGGAGCTGTCGTTCAAGCTTTAAACGTAAGGGCACTTCGTATCGGCCCTGAAATCGATCCAGGGGTTCCTTGGACAGAAGCGCTTGGTGACGAGCCGCTTGCGTTGGCGCTGAAATCTGGGAACTTTGGTGCCGAAGATTTCTTTCAGAAGTCATTGGATATGCTGCCATGACGGAAAATGCTGCTCGTGACCAGATCGCCAAATTAGGGAAATCGATGTTTGACCGTGGTCTAACATTTGGTAGTTCCGGCAACATTAGTGTGCGGCTAGATGATGGATGGCTGATGACACCGACCGGTGTCACCATGGGTGAGATTGATCCAGCTCGAATATCCAAATTAGATCATGAAGGAAATCATATCGGTGGGGATAAGCCGACAAAGGAGACGTTCCTTCATCTGGCGATGTATGACGAACGTCCGCAATCCGGTGCCATTGTCCATCTGCATTCAACACACTCTGTTGCTGTAAGCTGCTTGACTGATATCGATCATGCAAACGTGTTACCACCAATCACGGCCTATTACGTGATGCGGATCGGCACCTTGCCGTTGATCCCTTATTTCCCGCCGGGCGATGTTGATCTTGCCCGTGCCGTTCGGGAAATGGCCTCCAATCATCACGCAGTTTTGCTCGCAAACCATGGGCCCGTGGTCGCGGGGAGTTCTTTACAAGATGCCGTCTCTGCGACAGAGGAACTCGAAGAAACTGCCAAGTTGTTCCTGATGCTGCAGGGTGCGAAGACACGTTTCTTGGACGAGACCCAGGTTGCTGAGCTCAGAGACCGCTTTCCTTCATGACCATGGAAAAAGCAGACGTTGTCATTATTGGCGGCGGCCTGCTGGGCTGCTCTATCGCGCTTCACTTGGCGATGCGTGGGCGGAATGTGACGGTTATTGAATCACATAGACCGGGGCGATTTGCGTCTGGGGTGAACGCTGGTGGCGTCAGACGCCTTGGACGTCATTTAGATGAAATTCCACTCGCCCAGGCATCCAATGAGATGTGGCACGATATCAAATCCTTGGTCGATGACGATTGTGAATTTCACGCCGTGGGTCAACTTAAAATCGCTGAATCCGACGAGGATATGGCGAAGCTTGAGGCGCGCGCACGCGACGTCAAGAATGTGGGTTACGATCACGAACAGATTATATCACGGGAAAAATTACGAGAAATTGCCCCCGACGTTCATCCGCGTGCTGTGGGTGGCCTCTGGTGCGCGGGTGATGGCGCGGCCAATCCCATGCGAACAACAGAAGCGTTTCATCGAAAAGCAAAATCATTGGGTGCGCGCTTTAGGCTCGGCGAAAAAGTCATTGGAGTTTCACGCACATCAGATGGTTGGGAGGTCGAAACTTCTGATGGCAAGATCATTGCAAATGTCGTTGTGAATTGTGCGGGCGCATGGGGCGATACGGTAGCCAGTTGGTTTGGAGATCGAGTTCTTCTCGAAGCGCGCGCGCTAACGATGATGGTCACCGAACGGGTGCGTCCTTTTTTAAGGCCGGTTTGCGGATTGGCCTCGCGAAAGCTCTCATTCAAACAGACAGAGGAGGGCACACTCCTCATCGGCGGGGCACATTTGGGATATGCCGATCGCGACCACGGTATTGCAGAACCAGATCCATTGAAAATGGCGATTTCTGCGGCGACGGTAAGTGACATTTTTCCGCTGATAAAGCATGTTCGGGTGGCACGTTCTTGGGCTGGATTAGAGGGCGTGACGTCTGACGGCATTCCCGTTATTGGGCCCAGCCAATCTTCGGAAAACGTCTATCATGCGTTTGGATTTTCTGCCCATGGTTTTCAATTGGGTCCTGTCGTCGGACGTTTAATGGCGGAATTGATTTGTGATGGGCGTTCAAATCTTCCGATTGAGCCTTTTTCGCCTAAGAGATTTAACCTCTCCTAAGGCTTGATTTTTACTGTTTTAGCTTGGGAATTTTCTGTGCACGCCATATTCCCTCATAAGTACTTTCCCTCGTATCCATACGAGGCTGGCGTGGTAGAATAAGTGCCAATGTTATCAGAAATTTATCGCAAAAAATGGCTTTGATACTTGGTTAGGCATTCAAGAGTAATGGATTTTAATCCTAAGAATGATCGACAATTTTATTGGTAAATGGCGAAGTTTTGCCATCGTCATAGCAGTTCTATTCATTGGCTTCATATTGACGGTCAACGAGTCGCTGCGTTTTCTTAAAAACGATCAAGACGCTTACAGTGCAGAAATCGATGCCAAAGTCGTCGAAGTTGCGAAAAAGATTGAAAACGAAGTGAATGGCCATTTGGTTCTGATTAGGGCGATGCAGGCCTATTTCAATGCGAACGGTGTTACAACAAATAATCAATTTTATGCATTTGCGGATGCCATGCGAACATCCCAGGTTGGTGCGATCTTTCAGGGGTGGGCACTGCGTGCCCCAAAATCTGAACTGACTGAAATCCAAGATATTCTGACAGATATGCCAGCTGCTGCGAATATTTCAAATGTCATTACCAATTTGAATAACTCATTTAACGGCGAAATTGATCTGAGCGCTTTTCCGGTCGTTTCTACATTTCCTGAGTGGGCCACAGATCGCTTTGTTGGTCGTGACCTTGGATCGATAGCTGCGCTTGCTGGGGGCCTCGATGAATCCATTCAGCAAGATGAAATTATACTCTCAAACCCTTTAAAGAATTTTTCCAGTGTGACAACTGACCATGCTGTTATCGCAGTGCTTCCTTTTTATCGCCCGGGACTGCCCAAAGCGCTATCAATGCAAAGAGAAGAAAATGCCCTCGGCGTTGTTTTCGCGGTCATTGATCTGAAGCGCATTGTTGAATTCAGTATGTCGGTTTCACCAATAATGAAGTCAATCAAAACAGGCGAAATTGCTGTTGATATTGGTGCCATTTCAGAAGTTGGCGATACTTCATCCTTATTCCAATCTATAGAAATGAATTCATTGGATGATTGGATGAGGCCATCGTTCTTGTTCCCTAACAATGTTGCGAATTACAACTTTGCAGTTGGGAATTTGCAACTTGAAGCACGTTATAGAATTGATCATTCACATGCTCGAACGGGGGCATTTGATGCCGCGTTGATGATTTTTGTGATAGGGTTAATAGTCACTTTTGCTTCATGCTTTTACATCTATTGGCTGCTTTCCCGCACACATCGAATCAATTTGCTTGTTCAAAGCCGGACACGGGATTTGGAACGTAATGAACGCCGCCTTGAGGATATGGCAGAAATTTCGACGGACTGGTTTTGGGAGACAGACCAGGATTTGAAATTTTCATGGTTCTCGGAGAGGTTTCACGATGTTGTGGGTCTTAGGCCAGACAGTTATCTAGGTAAAACGCGCCTTGAAGCGCTGGGCTTTGATCTAGAGGACTTGCCCAAGGAACAAAAAGAATTGTGGAACGCTCATCTAGAATGCTTGGAGCGTAGACAAAAATTCACAAATTTCAGATACAGTGCTGAACGCGAAAATGGCGGAGAAGTATGGGTCGCAATCAATGGAAAGCCGATCTATGACGAAGACGGGGCTTTTTGCGGATACCACGGAAGTGGGCGAGTTGTAACCGCAGAAGAAAAAACCAAAAGAGAGCTCCAAGTTAAAGAACAAGAAATGCAGAGCTATATCGAAGAGCTTGAAGTTTCGCGACAGTATTTGGAGCGTAATACAGCAGAGATCGCGCAACTCGCCGAGGAGTATTCCGTCTCAAAAGAGCGTGCGGAGGCATCAGAAAAGTCAAAATCGGAATTCCTTGCATCAATGAGCCATGAGATCAGAACGCCAATGACCGGCGTAATGGGGTTCGCCGACCTTTTGTTAGATGCAGATCTAAAGCCAGAAGATCGAGAGAAGGTCCTGAAGATCAAATTCGCCACCCAATCTTTGTTGACCATCATCAACGATATTCTCGACCTATCAAAACTTGAAGCAGGGCGATTAGAGATTGAGAACCTTGATTTTAACATCCAACAAGCGGTTGATGAGGCGGTAGATCTCGTCCGCGAGCGCGCCCGTGAAAAGAAATTAGAAATTATTCTAAAGCACGGCGAAGATGTACCTGAAGGATTGAATGCTGATCCGACACGCTGCCGCCAGGTCTTAATCAATCTGATTGGCAATGCCGTTAAATTTTACGCAAGAAGGTCAGATCACTGTTCGTTCGGAGTTTTTGACTGGTAAAGATCAGCCAATGCTTATGTTTTCTGTTCAAGATACGGGGATAGGAATTTCTACTGAGAATCAGAAACGATTATTCCAGGACTTCTCTCAAGCCGATGCTTCTGCTTCTCGAGGATACGAAGGTACTGGTTTGGGATTATCGATTTCCAAGCGACTTGTCGAACTGATGGGGGGAGAAATTGGCGTCGATAGCGAGATCGGAACTGGGAGCACATTCTGGTTTTCCTTACCATATCGCCCCGCGTCAGAAGACGTCACATTTGTAGAGCGTCGCACGACCAATAGGGATTACATCGCTACACGCTCTTTGCGTGTTTTGGTCGCTGAGGACAATGCATTGAATCAGCGGATCATCGAGGCAACGCTGCTGCGTTATGGCCACGTCGCTGAGATCGTTGAGAATGGGGTCCTAGCCACGGAGGCTTTGATCAAAGGGAATTATGATCTCGTCTTAATGGATGTGCGGATGCCAGAGATTAGTGGACCCGATGCTACCCGAGTCATAAGGAATACTGACCATGCGAACAGTGATATCCCGGTGATTGCATTGACGGCTGATGCGATGGAAGAACATATCCGTACTTATTTGGATGCTGGTATGAATGCTTGTGTCACCAAGCCAATTGATCGCGCCAAATTGCTCACGACGATAAATATGGTCATCGGTGAAGATGTCCATGTCCCACGTGAGGATGAACCGATTTCTGAGAGAAAGCAGCAAACCAAAGATACGGGTATCGGCAACGAAGATGAGGTCAGTTCATCTGTCGCAAGCTTCTTGGGTAATTTAGAGGAAATCTCGACTGAAATCGAAAAGAAGAATAAGCCCCATTAAACGCATCATCCCTAAATGACTTTGCGTGGGCGACCAACAGCCATGTCGTAATCTCGAAACACACTCGCCACACGAATGCGATAATCATCGAACACATGATCTCGGCCATTTTTTTGTGCTGAAGAATGATCGCTATGGCAATACCAGTTTTCGATGGCTTCTTCATCGCGCCAAAACGACATAGATGAAAATTTGCCTGGCTGTGTGACACTCTCGAAGCGTTCAACCGAGATAAAGCCGTCGACTTGCTCCAAGTCAGCTTTCAGTGATGCGGCCATTTCGAAATACGTATCGGCTTGTCCTGACTTAGGCCAAACTTCAAAAATGACGGCTATCATTGGTTTTCTCCGAGGTGATTATTTACCTGCAAAATTAGGGGCCCGTTTTTCATTGAAGGACGCGACACCTTCGTGTCGGTCTTCTGTATCAATCACTTTCTGGTAACATGCGATTTCAAAATCGTACCCGTCTTTCAAGGTTAATGATGAAGCCGCATCAGTGGCTTTTCGCGCTTGCCGAATAGCGATGGGGGCGTTTGCAGCAATACGTTCTGCAGTCTCTAGCGCGG
>DGNZ01000063.1 GCA_002389175.1 Rhodospirillaceae bacterium UBA4479
AGCAAACATCCCATACAAGTATGATGATTTCACCATGCTGGCTGTGATTGAGCTTAACCCGGTGATTTGCGCCACATCGTCAGAAAAACCATACAAAACGATGAAAGACTTGGTTGATGCCGTTAAGGCAAAACCAGGCGAGTTGAGCTTTAGCTCAGCTGGTGTTGGCTCCATGCTGCATATTGCTGTGCCATTGGTGTTGAACGAAATGGGAGTTGAGAATCCTAAAGAAGCCATGAACCACGTGCCTTACAAAGGTGGCGGCAATGCTGCAACGGCAGCTGTTGGCGGTCACGTTGATCTGGTTTGTACCAACTCCTCGTCTCTTGCTGGACACATTGCTGGTGGCATTTTGCGTCCTTTGATGATTACGACCCCAGAACGTCAGCAAGTTGCTCCAGATGCTCCTACAGCTCGTGAATTGGGCTTTCCAGGCGTTGAAGCACTCGTTGGTTGGAGTGGTATTTACGGTCCTCCAGGTATGGACCCAGCAGTAGCTGACAAGTTGCGTGCCGCCTTCCAAAAAGTTAAAGAAGACAAAGCATGGAATAAATTCACCAAGGCATTGGGTTCCGTTCCATACATCCTTGATGGACCAGAAACCAAAGCATTCGTTGATAAGCAATTCAACGCTTTCAATACTTTGGTTGAAAAACTGGGTATGAGAATCGAATAGTATCCTGTTTCTGATGCTATTTTGAATTTTCCGGAAGAGGGAGCTGTCTCGTTAGAGGTGGCTCCTTCTACCGTCTTTCTTTTTCCCAGTATTCACGGCTAGATAGAGCAGGGTAAGTCTATGTTTTTTGCTCGTTATGGAGACGCCATTTTGGGCGTCATACTTGTCTCTCTATGTATTCTTTTGTTGACGGTTCTTATTCCCATCGGCGTGCAGGTACCGAGTTCCAATAAAGTTTTGGCGTTGTCGCCTGATTTTTGGATGAAAATTATCGTCTATTCGACGCTCTTGATTGGATCCATTATTTTATTCAAGGGTATCAAACGAGCACGTGCTGGTCTCGACGAAGAAGAGATTGCTGAAGTGGTTATTGAACTTCAGCATAAGCACAAGTTCGGGCGGGCGGTTCTAGGAGCGTGTTCCTCAGTCGTTGGACTATTCATCTATTTATATTTGATTGATTTGATCGGTATGATTGCCGCGTCAATTGTTGCGTTTCTCGGCTTTGTTCTATTGTCCGGTGAGCGTCGTATGATAATCGCCATCCCTTTGGGGGTCGTGCTGCCCTTAGCGCTATATTACTTTTTCCTCAAAGTTGCGGGCATACCTATGCCGCTCGGCATCTTCGATTAGGACCCCATTGTTATGATAGAGAACCTCACAATTGCCTTTGGGCTTTTTGCGACCATCGACAATGTTATTGTTTTGTTTGTTGGTGTTTTGGTGGGTTGTATCGTTGGTGCGATCCCAGGAATGACCGCAACCATGGGCGTTGCCTTGGCGCTGCCATTCACTTTTTACATGAACCCGGTAACAGGCATTTTGCTTTTGTTGGGAGTTTATAAAGGTGGAATTTATGGAGGGTCTATTCCGGCAATTTTGATTAAAACACCGGGAACACCGGCTGCGGCCTGTACGGTGTTGGACGGGTATCCGCTTGCACAAAAAGGCCAAGCGAACAAAGCGCTCCACATGGCGCTGTATTCTTCCTGTGTTGCAGATTTTATCTCCAACATCGCATTGATTTTCTTTGCAGGTGCAATCGCTTCTTATGCACTCAAATTCGGCCCGCCGGAATTCTTTACGTTAATCTTGTTTTCTCTGACGATCATCGCGGGTGTCGCTGGCGACAGCCTGTCTCGTGGTTTGATCTCGGCAATGTTGGGCTTGTTTTTAGCGACCATCGGCCTTGATTTGATCTATGGCACCGAGCGTTTGATTTTCGGCGAACCCGAACTGATGGGCGGATTGAAATTTATTCCCGTACTGATCGGGCTTTTCGCTATCCCAGAAATTATCAACCATTATACGCACAGACACGGCGCCGGGGATAAGATTAAGAATCTCGGAAACGAGGGGGTGACGATGGCAGAGTGGTTGCGTTGCCTCAAATCTATTATTCGCGGGTCATTCATCGGTGTCATGATGGGTGCAATTCCTGGGATTGGCGGTGCACCATCTGCGTTCCTTTCTTATTCCGAAGCAAAGCGGACGTCTAAAGTTGCCGATAATTTTGGTAAAGGTGAGCTTGAAGGCATTGCCGCCTCTGAAGCCGGTAACAATGGCGTCGCAGGTGCCACGATGATTCCATTGTTGGCGCTGGGTGTCCCTGGTGATGTGATCACCGCTGTAATCTTGGGTGCTTTCATGATTCATGGATTGCAACCTGGCCCAATTCTGTTCGAACAGAACATCACGCTGGTCTACGCGATTTTCATGGGCATCATGTTGAGTTCCATTTTCCTTTTGATTGTTGGGAAATTAGGTATTCGCGTATTCGCGCGTATTTCTGATGTGCCAAACAGTTTCCTTTACCCTGTGGTTTTGGTTTTGTGCGTGTTCGGCACGTACGCCGTTGGTAACACCATGTTTGATATTTTGATTATGATCATCATGGGCTTGGTCGGATACTTTATGCTGCGCTTTAGAATTCCTGCAGCGCCTTTCCTGATCGCTTTCATTCTGGGGCCGCTGCTTGAGGATAGCTTCCGCCAAGCGCTGCAACTTAGCCGTGGTGATTTCTCTATCTTTATTCGCAACCCAATCTGCTGGTTCTTCATCGCGCTGACGATTCTCTCCATAGCATTTATCATTCGACGCAATTTGAAAAACCCAGAACTGGCCAAGGCGCTATCCGATTAATTAAGACTATTGAGGAGACGGTCTGTGCGATCGTCTCTTCTAAAGCTCTTCATGTATAGGCAGCCAGAATACCCCGCAATCTCTTGGAGTGGGCACATCAAATATGATTGAGACAAATCGTGACGGCCATACGACGACACTTGTTATTAGTCGGCCAGAAAAACGAAACGCGCTGAATTGGGACACCATTGGTCAACTGGCCGTTGGCATTGATGAAGCCGAAGCCGATTCCAATTGCCGTTGTCTCGTTATCACTGGCAACGGTGATCACTTTGTAGCGGGTCGCGATTTAGAGGAAGCCAACTCAGAAGGCTCCTTAGATGATGTGTTGGCTAATGACGAAGCTTATACGCGGATATTCAATTCCCTTCGCGCCATGTCGAAACCATCCGTTTCGGTGGTTCGGGGGTACGCCGTCGCTGGCGGATTTACATTGGCGATGGGATGCGATTTTGTACTGGCCGATAAAACGGCAAAGTTTGGTGCCTTGGAGATGCGCGGTGGTTTCCCCGCAGCGGTGAACACAGCTATTTTGAATCATTTGGTCGGCCCGCGGGCATCTCTCGAACTATTGTTGTCGGCCGATATCTTCGATTCGGATCATCTATATCGGGTTGGGCTGATCAATCATCTTTATGATACCTCCGAAGCCTTATCTGCGGGTGCCGAAAAGTTTATTGAGAGCTTGGTTCGCTTAGAGCCGACTGCAGTTAAACTCACCAAGGAAACGCATCGTGCGACGACGGGTATGTCGATTAGCGATGCGCTGGTCATGAGCAAGCACCTTAATGCGCTGATGATGGCATCAGGCCGCATTAACGAGGCCGCTGCCATTTTCGAAAATTATAAAAAACAAAACTCTTAGAGTTTTTCAATTCAATATCTGCTGGAGACCTTGTCATGAGATTGACCGATGAAGAAAAGGCGATGCTTGCCGGTGAAATGGGCGAGGCAAAGCGCTGGGCAATAGATCATCAAGTCAAAGTCGGTGAGATGTTTGACGCTGCTGATCTCGTGCCCGTGAGCCAGTCACATATGATGGTGGACCCAGAGTCAGCAGGCGAAGCTGGCGTCGCTTTTCTTGAAGGTCTCGCAGAATCAGGTGGGCGTGTATCCATTCCAATGATCACGGATCCCAGGGGAGTCGATCTCAATCATTACAGCCCATTAGGCCAAACAGAGGAAATGGCGAACTTGGAGCGCCGTACCTATGCCGCTTGTGAGTCTATGGGGATCCTGATGACAAACACCTGCATCAACTATCAAACTGTGATGCCGCCGATGTTTGGTGATCATGTTGCCTATGGGGATACAGGCGTTGTGATCTATTCCAATAGTGCGTGTGGCGCGCGTTCTAATTTCGAAGGGGGGCCATCGGCGCTTGCGGCAGGATTGACGGGGAGGACTCCACGGTATGGCCTGCATTTGGATAAACACCGCCAGGCAACGCGACGTTTTAAGATCAATGAGCAACCCAGCGAATTGACCGACTGGGGCGTTCTGGGTGCGGTCATAGGTAAGATGTCTGGATCGTACTGGGAAGTACCTGTTATCGAAGGTTTGGAAGTGGTGCCGACATCCGATCAAATGAAACATTTGGGTGCGGCGATGGCGAGTTATGGCTCAACACCACTCTTCCACATCTCAGGAATTACACCAGAATCTCGAACATTGTCTGATGTTGGTGGTGATAAATTACCAGTTGAAGAGGTGACTAAAGCTGACCTCGATGCACTTCGTTCAACATTCGGCGGCAAGGGCGAAAAAGTTGACGTAGTCGTTTTTGCGGCACCGCAGCTATCGATTGTTGAGATGCAACAAGTGGCAGAGTTGTGCAAAGGAAAAACATTCAAAGCACCCGTGTTGGTTTGCACATCGGCACAGGTTTATTCAGACGCGACCCGCGCGGGTATTGTTGCCCACATTGAAGATGCGGGCGGCAAGGTCCTTGAGGGGACGTGTTTCTATCAGCAATACGCGCGTGAAATCGGTGAAGCGAACGGATGGGTCCGATTGCTTAGCAACTCGGCAAAGATCGTAAATATTCTTGGTGGTTACGGATATCAGCCTGCGCTTGCGAGTATGGAAGACTGTATCGCGTCAGCTGAGGCAGGAGAAATCGTATGAGTATTACATTGAAATGCCATAAGGGAATTGGTGACAAGGTGCAGGGTATCGCATTGGTCAGTGATGATAATTTCTCGGCCAGATATGACTTGGACCGAATTAAAGGCATTTTTTCCAGGCCTGCACACAAGCTTCATGGTGAATCATACGAAAAAAAGATACTGGTCATGAATACCGCCAAGGGCGGTGTGGCGTCAGCGTGGATGCTGAACGAAATGAAATCCCGTGATATCTATCCACAGGCCATTTTGTTCAATGCCGCGAACACGATCTTGGCTCAGGGTGCTGCTTTGGCCAACCTAACAATGTGTGATCGGTTTGAAGATGGTGACGTGACGCAGCTGATAAAAACGGGTGACGAAGTAATTGTCGATCCGCAAGCAGGCACGGTGACGATCCTCAATCGTAAATAATCATTGGCGCTCGGCCCAAGGATCAAATAACCGCTTTCTCTATGTGGGGTCTGTTTTCAGGTATGCGTGCATATTCGAATGCACTCAAATCTAATGCTCTGAACTCTCCATAGGTGATGATCTCAGCAGCCCCTCGTCCCATGGCGGGGGACTGTTGAAAGCCGTGTCCCGAAAAGCCGTTGACGAAGATGAAGTTTACGACATCCGGATGTGGTCCTAAAATCGCGTTTTGATCGAATGTGTTATAGGCGTAATGACCAACCCAGGAGTTGATCAATTTGACTGCCTCAAATTGGGGAACCCGGTTCGCGATGGCAGGCCATACTTTGTTTTCCCATAAACTGTGGTCTTCTACAAAATCGTCTGGAGCGACGGCAGGGTCATCGTCAGGGGGGCAACCCGCCAAGTAGTATGAGCCTTCTAGGCGAAGGTGCACGCCACTCGGATCAATCGTGAGTGGCATATCGCGATCTAGCGGTTTTTCGGCATCAAAAATAAAGGTGTACCTTTTCCGCGGCTCAACCGGGATATCGATGCCTGCCATGCGAGATGTTATCGCGGCTCGGGGCCCAGATGCATTCACAATGGTCCCGCACGAGATGACTTCGCCTGATTTAAGCGTAACACTCTGAACCTTTCGGTCCGTGTCATCTTTGGTCATGGCAATAACTTCATTATTCACGTATTCGACACCACGTTCTCGTGCTGATCTTTTCCACCAATCAAAAAGGGTGTTGCCGTCAAAATACCCTTCATCACGCAAGTTCAAAGTGCCGCCTACAATGCCATCCAGATTATAGAATGGGTACAAGTCGAGAATTTCGTCAGCGGCCAGATACTGTGTGCCTGCACCCCATTGGACCTGCGCTTGTTGGTTCTCTTGTAAGATACGAGCATTGGACTCGTTCCCTGCTAAGAACATGTATCCAAAAGGATGCAACGGTACATCTGGAACGCGATCATCGTTGCCCATGAATGCGCGAAAGTTCTTCACAAACTCTGCGGCAAATTGTGAAACACGCACGTTCACTTCTTGTGAAAATTGCTGACGCATGCAGCTGTTTGTATGCACTGTAGAAGTGAATTCGTAAGTTGTATCCCGCTCAACAACCAATACAGACCCGTCAAAGCTGGGATTATCGCTTAGAAACCAAGCGACCGAGGAACCAAGCATTGCACCACCCACAATTACGACATCGTATGACAATTGTTTCGGTGTTTGGACGATAGGGGGTGCCGACATAAAAGAGGGTCCAATTCTTCTTTGGCAACAGGGAGTAAGGTGACAATAAGGTGGCTTGCTGGCAAAGTATTCTCAATAATTTAGTCTGCGAAATGACAGGAATGTATGAGAGATGACCGATGGCCGATCTGTCCATGTGATTGGTGCGGGCATTGTCGGAGTTGCCTGCGCTCTTCGACTTCAATTGAATGGCTATAAAGTCACGCTTTTCGATCCTAATGACCCGGGTTCAGGATGCTCATACGGTAATGCAGGTATTTTTCAGATCGGTGCCTGTGTCCCCGTTGCAACCCCGGGAGTGATCCGCCAGGTCCCAAAAATGTTAATGGACCGCGATCAACCGCTGTCAATTCGCTGGCAATACTTACCCAGTCTTGCACCTTATTTAATGAGGTTCCTTGCCGCTGCGACACCATCGAATGTTGATAGAATATCGCGGATATTAGCCTCCATCTTGGATTGTGCTATTGATAGTTTCACTCCACTGATCGACGCGGCAAATGCTCAGGGAATGTTAAATAAGACTGGCGAGCTTTATGTTTATGAAACTGATCAATCGTTTGAGTCTGCAAAGCCCGCGCATGAACTACGCCAAAGTCGCGGCGTAAATATAGAATACTTAGAAGCCCATCAAATACGTCAACTGGAGCCTGCGTTGGCACCAATCTTTAAGCATGCGGCTTATTTAACGGACTGTATTTCGCTCAGTGACCCTTACGATTTAACGAAGGCATTGCTTGCAGTCTTTTTTCAGAACGGTGGAATTCACTTGCGTGAAAAGGTCATGGGGTTCGAATGTGAAGGTCAGAAAGTGCGTCAGATTATCACCAATTCAGGCAAGCATGATTGCAATCGTATTTTACTGGCAGCAGGGGCCTGGGCAAAACCGCTGGCAAAGCAGTTAGGCGCAAAAATTCCACTAGATACAGAGCGCGGTTATCACGTCAGGATAAACGATGCCGACGTTGATCTGCGTATCCCTGTCATTTCTGGCGACTATCGGTTTGGCGTTTCTAATTTGTCTTCTGGATTTCGGGTTGCAGGTACGGCAGAACTTGCATCCCCGAATGCGCCACCAAATTATGATCGTGCAGACCGTTTGGTGGGGCTTGCGAAGCGCATGTTTCCAAATCTCAATGCTGATGGCTATAAACGCTGGATGGGATGTCGACCGTCGACGCCAGATAGCCTGCCCGTGATCTGTAAATCAACGGAATGTGAGAATGCATTCTTCGCATTTGGTCATGGTCACTTGGGGTTAACAATGGCGGGAATCACATCTGAGTTCATACTTGATTTGATGGAGGGCAATGCACCCAGAATAGATATTTCTGGATTACATTATCGGCGATTCTGATTTATTAAACCTACAAGCGAATGATTTAATCTCGTTCGTCTATTTTGGCAGATATGCAAGGTAACCACGCTGAATAGCGATATGATCCGCTACATGCTTTGCATCATGCCAGACGCCCCAAATGAACGACGACCCCCGTTGCGACAGCCATGGCAGGCCTAGAAAATAGATGCCGCGCTCGGATGATATGCCACGTTGATGCTTCGGTCGCCCTTGTTCATCAAAGGCATCCACCTTCAGCCAACTGAAATCGACAGCAAATCCTGTCGCCCAGATGATCGAAGTGATGCCAGATACTGCCAAGTTTAGCTCCAGCACTGGGTTTGTCATGCAATCAGGGTCCGACCCGATTGTGCGGGCAGAAGGTTCTTCTGGAAGATCCAGATCATTGCGGGTGACATATGCATCGGCCTCGTCCAGCATCGACAAATAATTCTCATCACCCTTGGCTATGTTATCGACAAGGTCTGGTGCAAAACTTAGCACGCCATCTTTGAATGATTGAGTCATGCCCATCAAGGTCATGCCGTTGGCTGCTAGGCGCCTGAAATCAACAGTTTCACCCCCATGTGCACCACTGACAGCAATTGTCACATGAGCGGTATTTGATGCGGGCGGTTCAGCATCCCATTTGCCGAGAACCCCTAGCCACCAAACAAAATCCCTCCCGCGATAGCTGCGGGGCGGGCGGTCGTGTGGTCCGACCGATAG
>DGNZ01000305.1 GCA_002389175.1 Rhodospirillaceae bacterium UBA4479
ACGGCAACTTTTTTGCCTTTGATCAAATTAACATCCGCATCGCGGTCGTAATAAACTCGCATTTTCCTCTCCACTGGTTTGACGCTTGGGCACCGCGACTATATGCGCGGCGATGAATTTTGCAGGGGTTTTACAGGGATGCGGTCCCGCGGGCAATGGCCGCGACGCCTGTTCGCGAAATATCCTTGAGACCCAATGGGCGCATCAAGTCGATAAACGCATCTAATTTCCCGGTATCACCGACGATTTCGAAGACAAAACTCTCGTTTGTACTGTCCACTACACGGGCCCGAAAGATATCAGCGATCCGTAGACTTTCGACCCGCTGATCACCTGTGCACCCGACTTTGACCAAGGCCAGTTCGCGGTCCACGTGCGGTCCTTCAAGGGTCAAATCACTGACCCGGTGGATCGGCACCAAACGGCCCAACTGCGCCTTGATCTGTTCGATGATCATTTCCGTGCCCGATGTCACGATGGTGATACGCGACAAATTATTTTCGTCGCTGACCTCGGCCACGGTTAGGCTTTCGATGTTGTAACCGCGCCCTGAAAACAATCCGACAACACGTGCCAGAACACCCGGTTCGTTATCGACTAAAACCGACATGGTATGTGAATTAATGGGTTCGTCTTTGTTCATGATCCTGATCCTTTGCTGTATTTCTGAGTGGGAGAATGGTGTCGCTTAGACGAGCACCATGCCCTCCTCGGAAACCGGGTTGTCAGCTTTGTCATCAGGACCCAGAAGCATTTCATTGTGTGCCGCACCCGATGGGATCATCGGGTAGCAGTTTTCTTTTTGGTCGACTTGAACATCAGCGATCACCGGACGATCAATCGAAATCATTTCTTTGATCAGATCATCCAAATCATCAACCGAGGTCACCCGCAGGCCAACCATGCCAAACGTTTCGGCCAACTTCACGAAGTCAGGCAGGCTTTCCATGTAGCTTTCGGAATACCGTTTGCCGTGCAGCAATTCCTGCCACTGGCGCACCATCCCCATATAGAAGTTATTCAGAATAAAGCACTTCACCGGCAGGTTATACTGCGAGATCGTCGACAGTTCCTGCATGTTCATCAGGAATGAAGCCTCGCCCGAAATATCCACAACCAGTTTATCCGGATGTGCGACCTGAACGCCCATGGCGGATGGCAGGCCATATCCCATGGTGCCGAGACCGCCCGACGTCATCCAACGGTTTGGCTTTTCAAAGCGATAATACTGTGCCGCCCACATTTGATGCTGACCGACTTCGGTCGTGATGTAGGTGTCTTGGTCTTTGGTCAGGTCATACAGGCGTTGAATAGCGTGCTGTGGCTTGATGATGTCGCCCGATTGGTCGTATTTCAAACAATCGATAGAGCGCCATTCCGCAATCTGTGACCACCATTGTTTCAATGCAGCCGCATCTGGTTTCACCTGAGTCGATTTCCAGACCTTGATCATATCTTCGAGGACATGAGCGATATCGCCGATGATCGGAATATCAACTTTGACGTTTTTGTTGATCGAGCTTGGATCGATATCGATGTGGATCTTCTTGGCGTTCGGTGCGAACGCATCCAGACGACCCGTAATCCGATCATCAAAGCGCGAGCCAACGGCGATCATCACGTCGCAATCGTGCATCGCGTTATTGGCTTCATACGTGCCGTGCATACCAAGCATCCCCAAGAACTGCTTGTTGGATGCTGGAACCGCACCGAGACCCATCAGCGTCAACGTGCACGGATATCCCGTCAGGTTCACGAACTCGGTCATCAATTGAGACGCGCCCGGGCCAGAATTGATGATGCCGCCACCGCCATAGAAAATCGGCTTTTTGGCAGACGCGATCATTTCAACAGCGGCCTTGATCTTATCCAGGTCACCCTTAACCCGTGGTTGGTATTTGCTGAGGTTGATTTTCTCCATCGGCGTATACGTGGTTTCTGCCATGCAAACGTCTTTTGGCAAATCGATGACGACAGGACCCGGACGGCCGGAACGCGCGACATGAAACGCCTCGTGCATCACACGGGATAGGTCCTCAACATCCTTCACCAGATAATTGTGCTTCGTGCACGGGCGGGTAATCCCCGTCGTGTCACATTCCTGGAACGCGTCATTCCCAATCAAATGCGTCGGCACCTGACCCGTCAGACAGATAATCGGAATAGAATCCATCAAAGCATCTGTAAGACCAGTCACCGCGTTCGTCGCACCCGGGCCAGATGTGACCAAGACAACACCCACTTTTCCGGTCGAACGCGCATATCCTTCTGCGGCATGAACCGCGCCACCTTCTTGGCGGACCAGGATGTGTTTGATCTGATTTTGCTGAAAGAAAGCATCATAGATCGGCAAGACGGCTCCACCCGGATAACCGAACACCACTTCCACGCCCTGATCGGCCAATGCCTTCAGGATGATTTCAGCGCCGGTTAAGTTGGACGTACTCATTTTACAAATCCTTGTGATGTAGCTGTTCTAACAACAATCAACGGTCGGGAACTTCCGCTTCCGACCGTCATATTAATCTGAATTTACGCTGGTTTTTGCCAAGCGCGCGGCAACTTAGAGCGTCAATTGCCCTCGGTCAATACAAACTGACGAATAAATGCAAAGATTTTATCATTATCTCTTTCCATATATTTCTCATCAGAGGTCATATCCGCACGAATCTGACGCTTAAACCATGTGATTTGCCGCTTGGCCAGGTTTCGGGATGATGTTTTGGCCTTAGTGACCGCCGCTTCCAGCGTCATTTCGCCGCGGATCACCCGTAATAGTTCCGCCACGCCAACGGCGCGGGCACTCGGTAAATCACTAGGAATACCAAGCTCTGCAAAGGCTTCAGCCTCGGCCATCGCACCTTGATCCATCATCTGATCGAACCGTGCATTGATCGCGGCATAAATCTCATCACGCGGCGGCATCAGCACAACAGTCCCGTAGCGTGCCGCATACCCCGGCTCGCTGGTTTGGACGCGTTGCCATTCGGATAACGTCTGGCCCGTCGCGGCAAACACAGCGGCAGCCCGGATCAAGCGCTGTCGGTCTGTTGCGGGCAACCGTTCCGATGCCCCTGGATCAACAAGCGCCAGTTCTGTTTTGAAGCGCTCTCCCCCCACCTCGTCAAAATGGCTTTGAACACCTTCAAAGATTTCGACCGGGACTTCGGGAATCTTGGCCAAACCATCGGTTAGCGCCTTGATATACAACCCTGTCCCGCCGGCAATGATCGGCAATTTATCGCGTGCATGAATATCGGTCAGGACATCCTGTGCCATTTTTAACCACATACCTGCCGAGCAACGCTCCGACACGGGCAGGCAGCCGAAAAGATGATGCGGCACGCGGGATTCTTCTTCGTCACTTGGCCGCGCGGTCAAGATTCGCAACTCTTTATAGACCTGCATGCTGTCCGCATTGACGATCTCACCATCAAACGCCTCAGCGATTTGCAGGGCCAACTCGGTTTTTCCACATGCTGTGGGCCCTGCGATGATGACAACCGGTTTCAAATCGGTCACGTTGCTCTCCAAATAGATATCCAGCGAACGCCAATTTGGAGCCGCCCCATGAAATTCGTTCTGACCTTAATAGCCGCCGACGGCACCGCTTTAAACGTAGAAATGATGGAGGGCGTTCGCGATGCCCTCAGATCCCTCGGTGCAGAGACCGGAAGTCTGGACTGGCTGGCCCCAGATCATGCCTGTGATATCTCTTTTAACAACATTGCTCCTGATCAAGCGGACGCTGCGGCCAGGCATGTTATCGGCACACAAACCATCGATTGCATCGCCCAGGAAACCGAGGGTCGGCGCAAATCATTGCTGCTGGCCGACATGGACAGCACCATGGTCACCAGCGAGACCCTGGATGATTTGGCGGCACAAACGGGGCTGGGCGAGGTCATCGCTGACATCACCGCACGTACCATGAACGGTGAACTGGATTTCGCAGAATCTGTCAAAGAACGCGTCATGATGCTCAAAGGTCTGCCAGAAAGTGCACTCGAAGTGGCTTACCATCAGCTCGAATTGTCGCCCGGTGCGACCACTGCGGTCAAAACGATGAAGGCCAACGGCACACATTGTTTATTAATTTCGGGTGGCTTTACCTATTTCACGTCCCGTGTTGCCGAGAGAATTGGCTTCCACGAGCATATGGCCAACGATTTTATGATTGAGGACGGAAAGCTCACGGGCGGTGTGTCCGAACCTGTCTTAACGAAGGAAGTTAAACTCGAAACACTGATCGCGCGCGCAGGCTCGATGGGGATCAGTACAACCGCATCCGTATGTGTCGGTGATGGCGCCAATGACGTGCCGATGCTCAAAGCCGCAGGCCTTGGCGTGGCGTATCGTGGCAAGCCGAGCGTGGTCGCAGAAATCCCCGCCAGACTGGACCATGCCGATCTGACGGGGCTTTTGTATGCGCAGGGTTACCGCCGCGAAGAATTCGTGAACTAACGAGGTTCTTCGCGAAGGGTCGCCGATTAACCTTTGTCGATGCGAATAGCGACAAACCGAAGCCCGCGTTCGCTTTGCACCCGCAGCAGCACAGACTTACGTCCCTGCGCCTTGGCTTGATCGACTTTGCGTTTCACATCTGCAGGCTCGGCGACGTCTTCTTGGCTGACCTGGATGATGCGGTCACCGGGCTGCAAACCTTTTTCTGCAGCAGGACCGTCGGCATCAACATCTGTTACCACGACACCCTTGGCGTCCGCTTCCAGTTTAAATTTCTGACGCATGTCGCCATCAATTCCGACGACTTTTAAGCCAAGCTGTTCAATCTCTTGTTCGCGAGAAGTACTCTTTTCCTTTACAGGTGCAGCGGCAACCTGTGTTGGCTCTTCCTTAAGATGACCCACTTCGACGGCAACTGTGACCCGTTCGCCATCACGCCATACGATGGCATCAACGGTCTCGCCCGGTTCAATATCGGCCACAATTTTTGGCAAGCGGCGCATTTCTGGAACTTCAACACCACCGAATTCCAAAATTACATCACCCGGTTTGAAATCTGCGGATGCTGCGGGGCCATCAGGAACAACACTAGCGATCATCGCACCTGTGGTTTCTTTGAGGCCCAGGCTCTCGGCAATTTCGTCGGTCACAGATTGAATGTGAACACCCAACCAACCGCGGCGCACTTCGCCGTTCTTGATCAATTGACGAATAACAGGAGCTGCCACGTTCGAAGGAATGGCAAAGCCGATCCCGACGCTGCCACCGGTTGGCGAGAAGATCGCCGTGTTAATACCAATAACTTCCCCGTCCATATTAAAGGTCGGACCGCCAGAGTTCCCGCGGTTAATGGATGCATCGGTTTGGAGATAATCATCATAGGGGCCGGAATTAATATCGCGACCACGGGCTGAAATAATCCCTGCCGTCACCGTGCCACCCAGACCAAATGGGTTGCCGATAGCGATAACCCAATCGCCGACTTCCATTTCATCGGAGTCGCCAAATTCGGTTTGCGGTAATTTGATTTCTTCCTCGACCTTCAACACAGCAAGATCGGTCTTGGGATCACGCCCGATTAACGTCGCCTTTAGGCGCGTATCATCATGCAGGATAACGTGAATTTCATCGGCGTCCTGGATCACGTGGTTGTTTGTGACGATGTGGCCTTTGTTATCAATGATAAATCCAGAACCCAATGACGTCGCACGGCGATTCCGTGGCTGCGGGTTGTTGCGCTCAAAGAATTCTTTGAAGAAATCTTCGAATGGTGAGCCCGGCGGCAATTGCGGCATTTCAGGGACAGCACGGCCTTCGACATTTTGAGTCGTTGAAATATTGACGACGGTCGGCAGCAATTTCTTGGCCAAACCAGAGAAGGATTCAGGGGCAGCCTTGGCGAATGCGCCTGTTGTCTGCATCACCAATGCTATGGCCGTCAGGACACAAAGTATCCGCAGAGCCCAATTCATATATGTCGTCTGATCATCCGCCTTGGCGATTGCGCGAGCCTTTTTCATCGATCGTCACTTCCTTTTGTCAAAACTGTCCCAGTAATGTGGGCATAGAATGCCTTGTCGTCCAGGGTCACGGTGTAGTTGCGAATTGTGACGGAAAAGAGGCACCGTCCAATCCCCAAGTTTTCTGCAATCTACACGGCTGACCTTCAGCCTCTGATCAACCAAATTAGAAACACACCAAACACTGCGGCGCCCAAACCAAACGCACGCAGGGTCGATGCCGGTTGATCCAGCACCTGTAACATCATCTTTTTCATAGCGTCAGGGAAGAGCGCATAGCACACGCCCTCGATCACAATCGCGAGACCGAGGGCGGTGATAAACGTCGTCATTGTCTAGATTGCTCCAGACGATGGCTTACTGGCGACTCGTCGGACTGTTACGAGGGCCAGAGTTATTGAAGTATTTGAAGAACTCACTATCCGGTGACAAGACAAGCGTCGTGTCATCGCCGAAAGCTTTTCCATATGCTTCCATGGAGCGATAGAAGTTGAAGAACTCCTGATCTTGACCAAAGGCATCACTAAGAATTTGGTTCTTAGCACCATCGCCCTGACCACGTAGGATTTCAGACGTCCGGTTGGCTTCAGCAAGCAGAACTGTCCGTTGGCGATCTGCTTCAGCCTGAATGGTCAGCTTCTGCTCTTCACCCTTCGCTCGAAGTTCAGCTGCTTGCGCAACACGGTCGGTCCGCATCCGGTTATAAACCGATTGCAGCGTAGTATCTGGCAAATCCGTACGACCGATCCGAAGATCAACCATCTCGACACCAAAGCGAGGTGCCTGGGCTTTGAGAATGCCGAAGATCTTGTTCATCACTTCCACACGCTTAGGCGACAGCATATCCGCCAGTGACACTTTCGCGACTTCTGCACGAACGGCAGAATTCAACTGAGAGCCAAAGACCTGACGGAAGTTACGGTCTGTTTGTGCTGCTTTCAGAAACTCCAACGGATCGACAATTTTGTAACGTGCAAAGCTGTCGACGTTGATTCGTTTCTGATCCGACAACAGGATTTCCTGTGGTTGGGGATCAAGGTCGAGAATCCGACGGTCAAAATATCGAACGTTTTGGATAAACGGCATCTTGAAATTCAAACCAGGTTCTGACGCCACATCAACAGGGTTACCAAACTGCAGAATGAGCGCCTGCTGTGTTTGGTGAACGGTGAACACCGCGCTATATGCGGTGATAGCGCCAGCGACTAGAATGATGCCAAAAATGGCAAGGCCAGTTTTCTTCATTACTGCGTTCCTCCGCTTCTCTTCTGAAGTTCATTAAGTGGCAAGTAAGGCACGACACCGCTTCCACCCGCTTCATTGTCGATGATGATCTTGTTAGAACGCGAAAGGACATCTTCCATCCGCTCCAAGAACAATCGTTGAGTGGTCACGTCTTTGTTTGTTTTATATGTTTCGTAAACAGACAAGAAGCGCGCTGCTTCACCCTCTGCTTCTTTTGTGACCTGTTCTTTATAAGCATTTGCAGCAGCGGTCCGCTTTTCAGCTTCACCTTTTGCACGTGGAACAATGTCGTTCTTGTAGGTGTTGGCTTCGTTCACAGCACGCTCTTGATCCTGTTTCGCACGCTGAACATCGTTAAACGCATCGATGACTTCTTGCGGTGGATCAGATTCAAGCAGTTTGGTCTGGGTGATTAAGATACCCGCGCCGTAGCTGTCCAAAATACCTTGTAGCAATTCCTGGGTCTGCGCTTCAATTTGTTGACGACCAGATACCAGGGCCGCTTCCAAATCAGACTGACCAACGACTTCACGCAACGCACTTTCAGCAGCGATCTTAATCGTGCCTTCGGGGTCGCGAATGTTGAACAAGTAATTGGCCGCACCTTTGATCTGCCACTGAATATCAAAATCGATATCAATAACGTTCTGATCACCGGTCAGCATCAGGCTTTCGCTGGGCACATCACGCTTAGTGGTTGTGCCTTCACCGCCGCGATAACCAATCTGCGTCGTGTTCACCCGCGTCACGTTAGGCGTGTAGACCGTACCAATTGGAGATGGGAACCAATAGTTCAGACCCGGGGTCGTTTCAGACACGAACTTACCGAACAAAAGCTGTACGCCCTGTTCGTCAGGCTGAACGCGATAAAAACCGCTGGCAAACCAGATGGCAACGACCGCAAAACCGACAAGTATAATACCTTTGCCGCTGCCGCCACTGCCAGGCATGAAGCTTTTCAGCTTTTCCTGAGCACGACGAAGGGCTTCTTCGACATCAGGGGGCTGCATGCCACCACCGGGTCCCTGGCCGCCACCGCCGCCAGATCCGCCGCCCCATGGGCCCTGGCCGCCACCGCCGCCGCCGCCCCAAGGGCCGCCTTGTTTATTCGAAGCCATTGTTTCTTATCCTTGCATCAATCAGTGAACCAAGCGTCGGAACATTACCGACGCTGTATCCCTTGTAATTTCCTGCGTTCGCGTTACCTAAAGGGTCACAACGACCGCGCCCGCGTTATACGGCACCCCCCGCAGCGTTTCAAACACTGTTGGTTAACCGGTTGGGAGTGATATCGGCCTGTTTACTGGAGTTTTCAACCATGCCTGACATTACAAATGATGTAATAATTGAGACTTTGAAGTCTGTGACCGACCCATTGAGCGGAAAAGACGTCGTCAGCGCAGGTATGATCCAAGGATTACAGACCCGCGATGGCAACGTTGCGTTCGCGATTGAGGTGCCCGCTGACAAGGGTGGTGAGATGGAACCACTCAGGAAAGAAGCCGAGGACAAGGTCTTCGCACTGTCCGGTGTGGTCTCGGCCACAGTGGTCTTAACAGCCGAGCGCGAAGGTGGTGCAGCACAACCATCTGCCGCCCCTGCGGGCAAACAAACCAGCCCCGGACAACCCGTATCACCAAAAGGCCAGGGCGACATGCTGCCCGGGGTCAAATCGATTATCGCAGTCGCATCGGGCAAGGGTGGCGTCGGGAAATCCACGACAGCCATTAACCTCGCCATGGGTTTGGCGGCAGGCGGCCGTAAGGTCGGTATTTTGGATGCGGACATCTATGGTCCATCCATGCCGCGCATGATGGGGCTTTCTGGACGGCCAAATTCAGCCGACGGCAAAACCCTTGATCCCATGGAAAATTATGGCGTCAAAGTCATGTCCATCGGCTTTATGGTCGACGAAGAAACACCGATGATCTGGCGTGGCCCCATGGTTCAGTCCGCACTAGAGCAAATGATGCGTGACGTGAATTGGGGTGAACTGGACGTTTTGGTCGTTGATATGCCGCCCGGCACGGGTGATGCACAATTGACGATGGCGCAGCGCGTGCCGCTGGCGGGTGCTGTGATTGTATCCACCCCACAAGACATTGCGCTTCTCGATGCGAGAAAAGGCCTTAATATGTTCCGTAAGGTCGATGTCCCCGTATTCGGCATCGTCGAAAACATGAGCTACTTTTTATGCCCGGATAATGGAAAACGATACGACATATTTGGTCACGGCGGCGCGAAACGCGAAGCCGAGCGCATGGGCGTGGATTTCTTGGGCGAAGTCCCCATCGAAATTGCCATCCGCGAGCATTCCGACAATGGCACCCCGATTACCGTTTCCCAACCCGATAGCCAAAGTGCGGCCAACTACCGCGAAATTGCTGAGCGGGTTTGGGCGCATATCGAAAAGGGCCAGGACGGCGGCCAGGCGGCACCCAAGATCGTTATCCAGTAATCAGGTTATGCGCAGATATTATCATCAGGCGGTTTTTGCAGGTATCGCATTGATGATGTTGTCTGTGGGTCTATCAACGCATTCGGCACGGGCGGACACGGTTGTCGCCTTGCCGAAATCGGAATGCCGCGAAGTGCGACACACGCTCGAAAAATACGTTCCGATTGCACCCGGTTTTCGCCAGTTGGATATGAAGTTCCCCAAAAATCCCGAGGGGATCAAAGGAACGCTATGCCGGCTCGTCTCAGTCGGGACGGGTATTCACATGGAAAACGAACAAGTCCGCACATTGCAGGACCTACAAGCGCACATCCGCGCAGCGCTCAAAGAAGAAGACTGGCAAGAAACCGAGCAAACCCAACGTTTCAGCGGCAAATCCAGCCACGGTCGACATGTGTTTGCCATGACCCGCAACAACGCGATTTGCGTGACCACCATCCCAATACGATAATGCCGTGGTGAACACCAATATCTCCGTTCGCTAAGTCACCGAACAGGTTTTCACCCGCTTCGATCAATCCTGTCGCCATTAAAATCAGCCCAACCATCAATTCCAGGTGCGGACTTTTGGCAAAGCCCTCCACCCGTTTCAAAAATGCGTGCATAAGTCCCCTTAACGCCAGGATCGGCGCCTTAAATCTTCATCAAAATGCCGGTGCTGACTCAGCCGCCGAACATTTTCTTTAAATTATCAAAGCCTGCCTGATAAATGCCTTCGATCGCTTTCATGGCATCGTTATCTGGCGCGCCTGCCGCTTCAAATTCGCTCGACCATTCGACCGTCGCATTGTCGCCTGAGCCGCTGACCTTGATGGTCGATACATAGTTTTTTGACCGGCAGAGGGCTATCAACAATGGAATAGGTATAGGTCTTTGAATCGTGATCGGTGGATTCAAGTTTTTCAATAATCTGCCCGCCACCAGCTAAGCTTAATGTCCGGGTTTCCCCTGCTTTGCTCAGCTCGGATTTATCAACGGAGGGATGCCAATCGGGCAACGCATTGAAATGACCAATCATCTGCCAAAGCTGATCGGCAGACACGTTCAGGTCTTGGGTCATCGATATTTTGGGCATCGTGCTTCTCCCTTTGGTTATTGCCGAAAAGAACTATAGCACAATTTAACGCCGCGTGAGCGTCACAAAGCTATAGGCGGGCGTGTCACCATCGGCGGGAAATGCCTCGCGTGCTGTCTCCGCCCACGCACTTGGATCAATGGTCGGGAAGAACGTGTCGCCTTCAATTTCGCTATGGATTTCAGTCAGCTCGATCACGTTGGCCCGGTCCATGATGTCGGTGTATATTTGACCGCCGCCAACAATCATCGCTTTCGCCGCGTTGTCTTTGCGACAGAGATCCAGCGCGGCATCGATACTTTTGACCACGTCGACGCCTTGAATCACCAGATCATCGCGCCGCGTGATGACAATATTCCGCCGCCCTGGCAGCGGTCGGCCGATGCTGTCCCAGGTCTTGCGCCCCATGACAATCGGATGGCCCATGGTAACGGCCTTAAAATGTTTCAGATCAGCAGAAATCTTCCACGGCAGATCGCCATCGACGCCAATCACATTGTTTTCGGATTTCGCAACGACCAGAACGATCTGCATCAAACAGCAATCGGCGCTTTGATGTGGGGGTGGGATTCATATCCCTCCAACGTGAAGTCATCGAACGTGAACGCGAACAGGTCTTTGACATCTGGGTTGAGCTTCATGGTCGGCAGCGGCAGCGGGTCGCGTTGTAGCTGCAGATCGGCTTGTTCCAAATGATTGGCATATAAGTGTGCATCGCCGAGCGTGTGCACAAACGTCCCGGCCTCGTAGCCCGTGACCTGCGCCATCATCTGCAACAGCAACGCGTATGATGCGATGTTGAACGGCACGCCCAAGAACACATCACAGGACCGCTGATATAATTGGCAGTTCAGCTTGCCTTCCATGACCTGAAACTGGAACAGGCAGTGACACGGCGGCAGCGCCATTTCATCAATTTCGGCAGGATTCCAAGCTGACACAACCATGCGCCTGGAATTGGGATTGGTTTTAATCTCGTTCAACAGCCATTGGATTTGATCGACGTGACCGCCCCCTGCGGTCGGCCAGGACCGCCATTGCGATCCATATACGGGACCCAGATCGCCATTTTCATCGGCCCATTCATTCCAGATCGACACACCGTTATCGTTCAAATATTTGATGTTGGTGTCGCCCGCCAAAAACCACAGCAGTTCGTGGATGATGGATTTGAGATGCAGCTTTTTGGTCGTGATCATGGGAAAGCCATCGGCCAGATCAAAGCGCATTTGATAGCCGAACACGGCCTGCGTCCCGGTGCCCGTGCGGTCGCCGCGAAAGGTGCCCGTATCTCGAATATGTCGAAGTAAATCTTGGTACTGTTGCATCGGGCGATTTTAATCCTCGCGTGTGGGTGCTGCCAATATCTCTCGGGCCTTGGACAGCACGTTATCTGTGGTTAACTGCCCAAGACAACGGTAGCGCCCATTCTCCAGCGGATGAATGCACTGCCCCAGGCATCCGGCGCAGTCAATTTCGGGGACCATAAAGGTCACATTATCGGGCATCATGCGCGAATCGTAGGGAATGCTGTCCACAATATGTGCCGCCGACGCCAAACACAGCGTTGGTGCACCTGCGCCCACGGACAAGTGCATAATCGACGTGTCGACCGACACCACCAGCGCGGCCCCACGCAGGCGGGCGGCCTTTGATTGCAAATCTGTTGTATCGACGACAACACCCGGATGATCGGCCAATACCTGATGCCGGGGCGCACGGGCCAAGTCGTTCGGCCCGGCAGTCATGACGATCTGATAGTCATCCTCAAATGCATCGGCGAGATCGATAAACACACGGGGATCAACCTCGCGTTCCGCAATCGCCGAAAATGGATGTAGGATAATTTCAGGGCGGTCCGTAACAGGAGCATCCTGTAATCGAGACGGATCGAACTTTACCCGGGGCACGTCCGCCTCATTCCCCAACAAGCCGTTCGCCAATTCCCACCAGCGGATCAACCGATGCGCCATCGCAGGATCGGGTTCGACCCAATCCGTGTACCAATCCCGGTGCGCCTGCAGCGCCTTATCGTGTTTGGGCCATGGCCTCGGGGACAGCGCATAATTTTCATCCGCACCAGAAGAGATGACAATCATATCATCCACTGTTGGTAAGCGGAGGTGATCCGTACTTATAGCGATCCGAGCACCCAAGTCGGTGATCTCGCGACATACACCCAATTTATAAAAAGGTTTCTTGATGAATTTTCGATAATCCACTGGGATCATCTTGACCCGATCCGGGAAAAGAAATTTTGCCGCTAAGCTTTCTTTACGAACAACCAGCCATACAGGCTCGTTATCGCCAACCAAAGCCATGAACCTATCGATTATGAGAGAAAATAGGATCGTGTCACCAAGGCCACCGGATGAGACCAAAAGTAAGCCACTTTTGCCTTCCACCGCTTTTGCTGCACGGCGTTGGATCAATGAGAGCGTCAGCGACTGTAAAATCGACAGGGGTGTGTCCTCCGGATCAGGCTACCCATTCAGGTTTCTCATAACACTTGCCCGGCAATTAACCTAGATCAATGCCGCTTTGGAAGAATGCGCCTAACACTGGGATATTGATAGCAAGGAGGGGTCTTATGGACACAGTGATAGCGCCAACACAGGAACAGTCTGGCAATATTGGTCACAATTCGGGTGACGTGCCAGTCGATGTGCCCGTCATAGTACGCGTGAAACTGTTTAATTCTGTCATCGCACCGGGCAGTGGGCCACGCCTGCATGATCTCTGTTTTTCAGCGGGTGCAACGCTGGCAGATATTGTCCACGAACTGGGGATCGAAAAATCCGCACTTTTCATCGTGTGGGCCAATGGACGCGACGTCACCAAGCGCTTGGGCGATAGCATTAATTTAGATTATATGTTGGAAGACGGTGACGAGATCGCCCTTTCAGGCCCGATTCCCTATAGCTGGGGATATGGCTCCCCGGTTGTCTGAAGCCTTTAGATATTTGCGGCCCGTTATGTCATTGCACCACTTGTGAAAATGCGACTTTGAGCGCATATTAGGTGTGCTGGTTCGCCAGCTATGGAGATAAACGCTTATTGGAATAAGCACAACGGACCCGGGGGCAGTACCCGGCACCTCCACCAAGTTTTCCTTTTGGTTTGCGCCTTTCGCAGGGGCAAGTTGATGGGGGTGAAACAGGATCGACGTGTGTAGTAAAGAATGAGTTTTCTCTCGGCATGGTTCCGCCGTTACCGGGCCATTTTCACAAGTGCCAACGATAATGAAGCACTTGCGGTCGCGGCCTAATACGCCTTAGACCACGGGGTTCGGGGGGCACCTGGCAACAGAAGCCCCCCACTTCTTTTGATCCACAACAATGTTCCCACCTTTCGTGCTTTCTTGGGCCATCCTATGGGTCTAAGGTAGAGGCATGGAAGATGACATTTTAAGATACGATATTTGGATCGAAGAGGCGCTCCGGGGCGTCATCCGCCGCTCGTTGACCACGGTCGAAGAGTTCGGGCTGCCCGACGATCACCATTTCTACATCACGTTCAAGACCGATCATCCCGATGTAAACATCGCCGATTGGTTGCGGGCCGAATATCCCGACGAGATGACCATCGTCATGCAACATCAATTCGATGATCTGGGTGTTGGCGAAGATGGCTTCACCATCAAGCTCCGCTTTGGTGGCCGTCCCGAACGTCTGGACGTTCCCTTCGAAGCGATCACATCGTTTGCCGATCCTTCTGTTAGCTTTGGTTTGCAACTCAAATCGCTCGACCAGGATGACGAAGACGGCGATTACGATGATCTCACGCCCGAGGAATTGGGCCTGGAGCCTTCTGCAAACTCGTCCGGTGTCAGCACTGGCAATAATGACGGCGATGATTTAGACGACGACAAGAAAACAGGCGAAGTCATCGCCCTGGATGCGTTTCGCAAAAAACAGTCCTAAGACGCGTTCCCTGAACCCACCCTAAACTCAAAGAGCACATCATGAGCGACTACGTCCACCACACCATGTTTCCACTGGGGGGCGACGAGACCCCTTACCGTAAAATCTCCGGCGACTACGTTACAGTTTCCGAGTTTGAGGGAAAGGAAATCATCAAGGTTGATCCCGAAGCGATCAAATTGATGACGTTCGAAGCGTTCAAAGATATCTCTCATCTCCTACGCCCCGGTCATTTACAACAGCTTAGCAACATCCTCAGCGATCCCGAAGCATCTGATAACGACCGCTTTGTTGCATTCGATCTATTGAAAAACGCCAACATCGCTGCGGGCGGCATTTTGCCGATGTGCCAAGATACGGGTACCGCGATTGTGATGGCGAAAAAAGGCCAGCAGGTTTGGACTGGGGGTGGCGACGAAGCCGCGATTTCCGAAGGCGTGTTGAAAACCTTCGTCGAGACCAATCTGCGTTACTCGCAGGTCTCACCCGTCGATATGTTCACCGAGAGCAATACCGGCAACAACCTGCCCGCCCAAATCGACATCTATGCCGACGAGGGTGATGCCTATAAATTCCTGTTCATCGCCAAGGGTGGCGGGTCGGCGAACAAGACATTCTTGTTCCAGGAAACCAAGGCGCTGCTGAATGAAAAGCGCATGATGGAATTCGTCGACGAGAAAATGCGGACCTTGGGGACAGCAGCCTGCCCGCCTTATCACTTGGCGTTCGTGATCGGTGGCACGTCGGCAGAACTCAACCTTAAAACCGTCAAAATGGCATCGACCAAATATTACGACGAATTGCCAACATGCGGCGGCCCGAACGGCCAGGCATACCGCGATATTGAATGGGAAGAGCGCATTTTGAAAATGTCGCAAGACCTCGGCATCGGTGCGCAATTCGGCGGCAAGTATTTCTGCCACGATGTCCGCGTCATCCGCCTGCCCCGCCACGGCGCCAGTTGCCCCGTCGGGATCGGCGTGTCGTGTTCTGCCGATCGCCAGATGAAGGGCAAAATCACCCGCGATGGTGTATTCCTTGAGCAGTTAGAAGCGAACCCGGCCAAGTACCTACCCGAAATCACCACCGAGCAATTGGGTGGCGATGTGGTCGAAATCGATCTTCGCCGTCCGATGGTCGAAGTCTTGGCAGAACTATCAAAGCACCCGGTAAAAACCCGCGTATCATTGACCGGCACCTTGATCGTGGCCCGCGATATTGCCCACGCCAAACTTAAGGAACGCATTGATTCCGGCGAAGGCCTGCCACAATACATGAAGGATCATCCGGTGTATTACGCGGGGCCTGCAAAGACCCCAGAAGGCTATGCATCGGGATCATTCGGCCCCACCACGGCAGGCCGAATGGACAGCTACGTTGATCAATTCCAAGCCGCTGGCGGCTCCATGATCATGCTCGCCAAGGGCAATCGATCCAAAGCCGTCACCGATGCTTGTGCGAAACACGGCGGGTTCTACTTAGGCTCCATCGGCGGCCCGGCAGCACGCCTGGCCCTCGACTGCATCACCAAGGTCGAAGTCCAAGAGTACGAAGAACTCGGCATGGAAGCGGTCTGGAAAATCGAAATCAAAAACTTCCCTGCCTTCATCGTTGTTGACGATAAGGGCAATGATTTCTTTGCGGAGTTTAAGAAACCTGTTCCGGCATAACTCTAATCTCTGTTTCGTCACCCCCGCGCAGGCGGGGGTCCAGACAGTATAAATAAAAATAAAGATGGATTCCCGCCTTCGCGGGGATGACGAGGAAAGAAAAAAGCATAACCCACAACATCGCCTAATCCAGTAAAGGCGGGAAATGGAAACATCAATATGAATGACGCTCAGGTCTCAGATGAAATCAGCCGCATGTCAGCGGCCCTTGCTGCGGACGACGCCCAGGCCGAGGTATTCACATCGACGCAGACCCTGGCCATCGCGTGTCGTATCCTGGCCGCCAATGGCCACGGTAGTGGCCTCGCCGGGCAGATGACAGCACGCGGCGATGACCCAACAACGACGTGGACGCTGCCATACGGCGTCGGATTCGAAGAAGCCAAGGCATCTGATTATGTGCTGGTCGATAAAAACTTCGATGTGATTGAAGGTAACGGTCGTCCCAGTCCCGCCAATCGGTTCCATCTTCATGTGTACCAAGAACGCACCGATGTGATGTCGATCGTACACACCCATCCCATCAACTGCTCTGCCCTTTCCATGATCGGTGAGCCATTGCGCGCCGAGCATATGGATTTGATGTTCTTCTACGAAGATGCAGCGTACTTACCCAATTGGCCGGGCGTGCCGTTTGGTGATGGCGAGGGTGAAATCATCGCCGGGGCCCTGGGTGATAAAAGCGCCATCTTGCTGGCTCACCACGGTCAGCTTTGCGCAGGCCCCACGATTGAGGCTGCGACCGTCATGGGCGTATTTATTGAACGTGCTGCCGAACTACAGCTCAAGGCAATGGCCGCAGGTACCATCAAAAGCGTTGAGCCCGAACTCGGCCACCAAGCCCATGGCTGGCGTCACGACCCCGGCGCGATGGCAACGACGTTCCGTTACTTTGCACGCCAAGCCCTTAAAACTGGCGATAGCCCTCTCGACTAATCTCACTATTCAACGAAAGAATCCGATCATGTCCGACGTACGCATTGAAACCGACAGCCTGGGCGAAGTCGAAGTGCCCACCGATAAGTATTGGGGGGCGCAGACGGAACGATCCCGTCTGAACTTCCCCATCGGCGATGCGCGTGAACTCATGCCTATTGAGCTGATCCGCGCGTTTGGTATTCAAAAAGAAGCCGCTGCGCGGACCAATATTGCGCTCGACGTGTTGGACGAGAAAATTGGCGCAGCCATCGCGACCGCTGCCGCCGAGGTTTCATCGGGTCAGTTGGACGACCACTTCCCGCTGGTGATCTGGCAAACCGGGTCCGGCACCCAGACCAACATGAATTTGAACGAAGTCATTTCCAACCGCGCCAACGAAGTCATGGGTGGGGCCATGGGGTCGAAATCCCCTGTGCATCCCAACGATCATGTGAACGCATCACAGTCATCGAACGACAGCTTTCCGACCGCCATGCACATCGCTCTGGCACTGGAAACGACGGAACGATTAATGCCCGCGATGGACGGCCTGCATCAAACGCTGAACGCCAAGGCAGAAGAATTCAAAGACATCGTCAAAATCGGCCGCACGCACTTACAAGACGCAACACCGATGACGCTTGGTCAGGAATTTTCCGGCTTCGCGCACATGACGGGTGAGAACATTGAGCGGCTGAAAAAATCCCTTAACCAAATCTACGAACTCGCCCAGGGCGGCACGGCGGTCGGCACCGGCCTGAATGCCCCCCATGGATTTGATGTGTTGTTCGCCGAAGAAGTCTCGACCATTACCGGCCTGCCGTTTCGGACCTGCCCCAATAAGTTCTATGCCCTGGCATCTGAAGACGCTTTGGTGAACTTATCCGGCAAACTGAACACCATCGCCGCCAGTGTGATGAAGATCGCCAACGATATCCGGTTATTGGGATCAGGGCCGCGCTCGGGGATCGGTGAATTGATCCTGCCCGCAAACGAACCCGGATCATCCATCATGCCCGGTAAGGTCAACCCGACCCAGGCCGAGGCCCTGACCCAGGTCGCCGCCCAGGTGATGGGCAACCACACCACGGTTACCGTCGCCGCGTCGCACGGTCATTTGCAGTTGAATGTGTTCAAACCCGTGATTGCCGCCGCGTGTCTGCGCTCCATTAGATTGCTGGCCGATGCCATCGACAGTTTCCGCGAACGCTGCGTTGTCGGCATCGATGCCGATCATGCGCGCCTTGCCGAATTGACCGAGCGTTCGTTGATGCTGGTCACCGCGCTGGCACCCGAAATCGGTTACGATAAATCCGCTGAGATCGCCAAAAAAGCCCACGCCGAGGGTACGACCCTCAAAGAAGCCACGTTGGCATTGGGTTATTTGGATGAAGCGAAGTTTGATGAACTCGTCCGTCCTGAAAATATGATTGGATAAAATTATGAGCAACGTCACCATCGTTACCGGCGGATCACGCGGCATTGGCGCTGCGACCGCGAAACTGCTGGGGCGCGCAGGTCATGCGGTCTGTGTGAACTATGTATCGGATGCGGATGCAGCTAACGCCGTCGTCGCCGAAATCAAAGGTGCCGGAGGTCGCGCCATCGCGGTCCAGGCCGACACCGCTGACGAAGCCGCTGTGGTGCAGATGTTCGAAACCGTCGATAAAGAACTCGGCCCGCTGACAGGCTTAGTGAACAATGCGGGCATCAACGGACGCCGCTCGCGTGTGGATGAGTTATCAGCGGATGAAATCCGCAAACTTCTGGATATCAACGTCACGGGGTGCATCGTCTGCGCACGCGAAGCCGTCAAACGCATGTCGACCAAACACGGCGGCCAAGGGGGGGCGATCGTAAACGTGTCATCGGGTTCTGCCCTTCTGGGTAATCCGGGGATCGGGGTGCTGTATGCGGTATCCAAGGGGGCGCTGAATTCATTGACCAATGGGTTGTCACAAGAAGTTGCGGGCGAAGGCATTCGTGTCAACACGGTGGCCCCTGGCATGACCAAAACGGATATGCCCGGTGCGGACCGGATTGCCGAACAGGCAAAGAAAATCCCCATGGGCCGGGTCGCTGAACCTGACGAGATAGCCGAGGTGATCGCGTTCCTGCTGTCCGAAAAAGCCAGCTATATGGCGGGTGCAAATTTACGTGTGGGTGGTGGACGGTTGTAGACCAGAACACCAAATAAAATTGGCAATATCGACCATTACTACCGATATTAGATATAACGGACTCTCAAACACCAATTTCACGAATGGATGCCAATATGGACTTCGGAATGATATCGCCATTTTCAATTTTCGTTATCGTCATTGTTTTGACGGCTGTCATCCTCGTGTTCCTGGGGGTCAAAACAGTCCCGCAAGGATTTGAATTCACCATCGAACGGTTCGGGAAATACACCCGGTCCCTGCGCCCCGGCCTGCATTTGATTGTTCCTGTCATCGATAAAATCGGCCAAGAATTGAACATGATGGAACAGGTTTTGGATGTCCCGTCACAGGAAATCATCACCCGTGATAATGCCATGGTCACCGTTGATGGCGTGGTGTTCTATCAGGTCCTGGATGCTGCCAAGGCCGCCTATGAGGTCAGCCAACTGGAACATGCGACGCTGAACCTGACGATGACCAACATTCGGACGGTTATGGGGTCGATGGATTTGGATGAATTGCTATCCCAGCGTGATCAGATCAATGTCCGCCTTTTAGGGGTCGTTGATGCAGCCACCAATCCATGGGGAGTCAAAGTCACGCGGATTGAAATCAAGGATATTTCCCCTCCTCGTGATCTGGTTGAATCGATGGGCCGACAAATGAAGGCTGAGCGAGATAAGCGTGCGTCGATCCTAGAAGCCGAAGGCAAGCGACAAGCTGACATTCTTAAAGCCGAAGGTGAAAAGCAGGCCGCTATTTTGGAATCTGAAGGCCGCAAAGAGGCCGCGTTCCGAGATGCCGAAGCCCGCGAACGCGAAGGCGAAGCCGAAGCAAAGGTGACTGCATTGGTATCCGAAGCCATAGCATCGGGTGACACACAAGCGATCAACTACTTCATTGCGCAAAAATATGTCGAGGCATTACGCGATATAGCCACCGCGCCAAACCAGAAAGTCTTGATGTTGCCGATGGAAACCACGAGCATCCTTGGAACCCTCGCTGGTGTCGCTGAGCTTGCCAAATCAGCATTCGCTGATGATGAGCCTAAAAAACAACGCCCTTGGGATGATAAATAACAGGTCGAGTTTGCTGTCATGGAAATATTGCAGGACATCACGTATTGGCACTGGTGGATATTCGCCGCACTTTTAATTGTGCTGGAAATTTTTGCACCCGGCGCGCTGTTCATGTGGTTGGCCATCGCTGCGGGTGTAACGGGGGTGACCGTTTTATTGCCCCTCGGCCTGACGTGGCAGATGCAGCTTTTGGTTTTTGCCGTTGTCGCTGTTGTCAGTGCTATCGTTGGCCGCACATGGATTTCACGACGCCCGATTGAAACAGACCATCCCAACCTGAACCAACGCGGACAGATTTACATCGGCCGAGAACTGACACTGACCAGCGCCATATCAAACGGCATGGGCAAGGCACAGGTTGATGATTCAGTCTGGCAAGTGTCCGGCCCGTCCTTAGACGTAGGTGCCCACGTCAAGGTTGTGAATGTCGATGGGGCAACACTGATCGTCGAAGCGATTGATCAACCCACTAGTTCTGACTGATGACAGGCGGCATCGATTACCTGATTGATGGCCCCACCACAGCGCCACTGACATTCGCGTTTACCCACGGTGCTGGCGCGCCGATGGACAGCGATTGGATGAATATCGTCACGGGCCAAATCGCAAAAGCGGGATATCGCGTCGTGCGGTTTGAATTCCCGTATATGGCCGAGCGGCGCGAGACGGGTAAGAAGCGCCCGCCCAATACGCAAAAAGTGCTGCTCGAAACCTGGCGCGCCGTCATCGATGATCTGGGCGCGGACACATTGGTCATTGGCGGCAAGTCCATGGGGGGGCGCATGGCGAGCATGATTGCCGATGAAATGAACGTGCGCGGCGTGATCTGTATGGGTTATCCATTTCATCCCCCTGGTCGCCCGGAAAAGCTGCGGACCGAGCATCTGGCAGACTTGAAGACACCCACATTGATTTGTCAGGGCGAACGCGACCCGTTTGGCACGACAGCCGAGGTGCCAAACTATCCATTATCAAAAACCATATCGATACACTGGTTGCCGGATGGGGATCACGGCCTGAAACCACGCAAGAAATCAGGCCACACCGAAGAAGAAAACATTCGATCGGCTACGGATGCGATGGTCGCGTTTATGCGTGA
>DGNZ01000012.1 GCA_002389175.1 Rhodospirillaceae bacterium UBA4479
TGTTTGATTAACGCATGAATATCTGTTCCCGCTGGATTGGCGGGCTATCAGCCGGATCTACGCCAAAGTCCACAAGGAAATCGTCGTACCAACCCTGGATACGCCCCGTTTCGTACCAGTAGTGGCTGACAGTATCGAGCCAGTCACGGAAGGTTTTGTCATCCTCGCGCCGCATCCCGATATTTACCGGTGCGGTAAAGGCTGGCGTCGGTACCGAGATAACACCCGCACCCAGTTTTTGTCGCGCCGATAGAAGCGGCGGCAACATCAGCGAGACCGCATCAACCCGGCCCGATTGGAACGCGGCAATCGAGGCGGCGTTGTCAGGAAAACGCTGAATGTCGGCGTCCGGAACCATGCGGGTCAGGAACTGGTCCATCGAAGTGGCCTGCGGAACAGAAAAGCTTGTATCGCCCGAGTTCAGACCCGCCCAAGTGGACGCGTCCACACCATCGGCGGCCAAAACCGCTTGCGAAATGTAACCAACGGGATTTGTTGTGAAGTCGATTGTCCGCGCGCGTGATGCGGTTGGAGATAGAAAGTACATAAGGTCGATCTTGTCCGACTGAAGCGCAGCAATCGAAGTTCCCCAGGTGACTTCGACGGTCTCAAGTTCAACCTCAAGCGCCTCTGCCATTTTTTGACCCAGTGTGACGCCAAGTCCGCCGGTCCATTCGCCACTGCTAATATCCTTGGTGAACCAAGGTGGTGCCTGCGTAACACCTATCCGAAGGGTGCCACGTTCTTGGATGGCGTCCCAGGTTGATTGCGCCATGGCCCCCACAGTTGAAAGGGCGAGTACAGCTGTCGCGGCGACCACGCTGGCTATTGTTTTGAGCAAGTTCATTATCATTCTCCTTGTTTGTTAACTCAGTTGGGTAGTTTGAAAAGCGAGTGTCCATCGAGGAATTCGCGAACACGAGCCGTCTCTGGCGTTTTTAAAACGTTTTGCGGTGCACCCTGTTCCAGGATTTGCCCATCATGCAAAAAGCAAACCTTGTTGGCCACATGATAGGCGAAGCCGATCTCGTGAGTGACGCAGACCATGGTCATGCCGTCTTCGGCTAATTGCCGCATGGTTTTCAGTACCTCCCCCACAAGTTCAGGGTCCAGCGCAGAGGTCACCTCATCGAATAGCATCACTTGAGGATCCATTGCCAAAGCACGCGCGATGGCGACACGTTGCTTCTGGCCGCCGGAAAGACGTGCGGGATATTCCAGCGCCTTTTCCGCCAGACCCACGCGGGTCAGTTGCGCCATGGCCTTATCCTTGGCTTCGGCTTTGGAACGGCCTAGTACAATCAACTGTCCTTCCATCACGTTTTCCAAAACTGTCATATGAGGGAACAGGTTGAAATGCTGGAAGACCATGCCAATCCTAGTGCGGAGCTTGCACAGGTCGGACTCGCGATACCGCATCCGACCGCCTTGTTCGGTTCCGACCAGATCACCGTTAAGGCGCACCTGGCCTGACGTAGGTTCTTCCATGAAGTTTATGCAGCGCAGCAATGTAGACTTGCCGGAGCCACTGGACCCCAGAAGCACCACAGCCTCGCCTTGTGCAACGTCCAAGTTGATGCCCTTCAGCACCTCTAGTTCTATAAACCTTTTGTATAGTTTGCGTATTTCGATTGCGTTTGTCATGCGTCACTCTTTCCGAAGCGGCGTTCCAGCATATAGGTCAATTGCACCAGGGGCAGCAGCACTACAAAGAAAACTAGTGCTACCACGGTGTAAGCCTCAATGGGATTAAATTCGTACGACGCGATCAGCTTGGCTTGTTGCAGCATCTCGGGATAGGCTACGATAGAGGCGAGTGTCGACATCTTGAACACCTCGATGCCCCGCGAGGTCAACGGCGGCAGCATGCGCTTAAGCGCTTGCGGCAGGATCACGCGGCGCATGGTCTGGGCGTAGGACATGCCAATCGCCTTTCCCGCCTCCCACTGCTCTCGCTCGATGGATTGGATGCCGCCGCGAAAAACCTCTGACGAAAAAGCGATGGTGTTCAGCGTGATCCCGAGGATCGCTGCCAGGAAGGGCGAGACCTCAATGCCTGTCAATACGGGCAGTGCGAAGAAGAACCAGATGATCTGCACCAGAACGGGCGTGTTGCGGAAAACCTCGACGTATAGCATCGCCGGATAGCTGACCCAGCGTGACTTCGAGTAGCGCAACATTCCCATGATTAGCCCACCACCGAGACCGAGAAAGGTGCAAATGATAAACAGCTTAACCGTACCCAGAAGGCCTATGGCAAGCACGTTCCAATAGGCGAAGACCGAAGTAAAGTTCCATGTGTATTCCATGGCTACCTCATCGTCCCTTCACCACTTTTGGCGAGGCGATATTCCAGAAGAATCGTGAGTTGCGAGAAGACGAGGATCAGGAAGAAGTACATCACCGCAACTATGGTGTAGACCTCGAGCGGACGAAAGGTTTTTGATGCCAATTCATTGGCCTGGAACATTAAATCAGCATAAGAGACGGTCGAAATTAGCGTCGTTGTCTTCAGAAGCTCAATGGAACGCTCAGCAAAAGCGGGGATCATGCGTTTGACCGCTTGCGGCAGTATGATCCGGCGCAGACTTGATTTTTGCGTCATGCCGATGGCCTTCGCCGCCTCCCACTGGCCCTTGTCTATCGAGTTGATCCCACCTCGGAAGATCTCAGCGAAGAAAGCGGAGGATTGGATCGAAAAGGTCAGAACTGATGCCACAAAGGGCGTCATTTGTGCGCTAATGAGGATCGGCAAGGCGAAAAAAAACCAAAATAGCTGCACAAGTGGTGGTGTCGTTCGAAAGAATTCGATGAAGAATAAGCAGATCTGGCTGAGGACAGGGATCCGCGACATGCGACCGAGCGCCAAGCCAAGGCCAAGCGGGATCCCGAAAGCAAGCGCTAGGACAAACACCTGAAGGGTATTCCACAGACCCAGCATCAACAGATCCATGTCTGCCAAGGTCGCTGCAAAATCCCATTCGTGCACGATACACCTACCTTTCGATTGTTATGGGAGTTCAACTTGACATAAATTTGTTAATTGTCAACAATCTGGGAAACTGGGGGAGATCGTAACGTGGATAGTCCAAACATTCTGTTCATCATGGCAGATCAGATGTCTGCCAAAGCGCTTCCGTTTTATGGCCACCCAATTGTCAAGGCGCCTACGCTGACACGGCTTGCCCGCGAAGGTGTGGTGTTTGAGAACGCCTACTGCAACTCTCCACTTTGCGGCCCCTCACGGACCTCAATGATGACCGGGCTCCTGCCCTCAAAAGCTGGAGGTTTCGACAATGCGCATGACTTCTCGGCTGCACTTCCAACTTTTGCACATTATCTGCGCCTCGGTGGATATCTGACCTGCCTGTCGGGCAAGATGCACTTCACCGGTCCCGACCAGTTACACGGATACGAGGAGCGATTGACCACCGACATCTATCCCTCTGATTTTGGATGGACTCCAAACTGGTGCGAGCCTGATGCAAAAGTCACATTTCAAGATATGACCAATGTTCTCGAAACTGGCCCATGCCTACGGTCCTTACAAATCGACTATGACGACGAAGTAGCGACGAAAGCCTGTAGATGGCTATACGATCGCGCGCGCACTGAAAGTACACAGCCTTTCATGCTGACTGTGTCCTTTACGTCTCCTCATGATCCTTATGTCGCACGGCCCGAATATTGGGACCTTTACACGGATGATGAGATTGATTTACCTGCAGTGCCACCAATCCCAGCAGAAGACATGGATGCGCACAGCAAAAGGATCCACTCCCACTATTCAATTGGCGAAGCTAACATAGACGACGACATCATTCGCAGAGCACGGCACGGATACTATGCATCCATTGAATATATTGACGCCAAGGTAGCAGCTTTAATGCATGTGCTCGAAGAAACTGGGCTGTCAGAGACCACGATCGTGGTCTTTGCCTCAGACCACGGCGACATGATGGGTGAGCGAGGGCTACACTATAAAAAGACGTTTTTTGAATGGTCAACCCGGGTTCCATTGATTTTTTGGGCAGGTGATCGGCTCAATCCACACTGCGTAAATGAGACGGTATCACTATTGGATATTCTGCCGACGTTCGCAGATTTCGCTGGCACATCGAAAGATGTTATCGAGACCGATGGTACCTCTTTGATACCGTTACTTAATCGGGAACCTATAGAACCGCGGGCAGTTCCTGGAGAGCTCCTATCAGAAGGTATTTTTGAGCCTACTTTTATGCTACTTCGCGGGCGGGTAAAGTTGTTTTATAGCGAGATTGACCCCCCCCTTTTGTTCGACCTTGACTCAGACCCTGATGAGCTTACCAATGTCTCGCATCATCCAGCTTATGCCGAAACTCTTGACGCGATGCTGTCAGAGGCCCGAGCGTTATGGGATGCAAAAGCCTTGAGAGAGCGCATAATCAAGGACCAGAACCGGCGACGTTTGATTAATCGTAGTCACAAAATTGGATCCGCTCCAGTTTGGGACTATCAGCCATATGAAGACGCATCCAAGCAATACGTCCGCGCTGGAAAGTGGACTACAGAGGTCGAAGCCAAAGCTCATCTGGATACACTCGGACGACGCAAATAACAGATCCAGTTGGATTGGTAGTCCGTTGTGCTTATTGCGGCGAAAGCCACCCGGGCGGGTGTTTGCAGGCTTTGCCTGTAACGGCCGCTTCTGCGCAATCTCTCAGGCTGCCAAAACGCACGGTTCGCCCACAGAGCCCCGGCGCATAATGCGCGTATTTCCCCGAGTTTGTCATAAGATTGCGCGCCATTGTTGGAAAAATAGGCTCTGTGATTGAACACCAGCAGAGATCTGGAATGACCTTTACACCGCAAACCTCCAGTTGCTGGACCAAACCGGCCTCGGTCGCTTGTTTCAGGATGCTACGCCCAAGGGTCACGATCACATCAGTCCCAAGGCACCTAGATCGGCCCCCTAAAAATTCGCAAAACTTTGCGACCTCGTCATACGAGGCATGCGGACTGCCGATAGCCACAAGTTCAACGGCTTCAGGGCCTGAATTAAGGCTAGTCCAGGCCTCAACCAAGTCAGGCGGTGAAATACTGACGCTCTCCGCACCAGCTGTCAGCGGCAATTCTGCCTCTGGCGTAACGCCGGCCACATGCAGCATTGGCGACGCTGAGGTCGTCCCAAAAGCAGCACAAAGTGCGCGCAGATCATCGTGAGACGGTTCATGATGTGCCAAGCCTCTCAATAAAGGAACCCGATCAGGGGATAGACGTCCTGCGATCCAACCCAGTAAAGGCCAAAGGCTGTCATCGTGGTGCTCCGGGACCCAACAATCAATTGCCAAGGATGGTCGTCGACATTCCACGTTGTACATGCCTGTATCGGGTGCGCGCCCGATTATAGCCACGAATAGGTCCAAATAATCCGGCAGCTTCGCTGTTTGCGCGCCCAAGACAGAATTTGCAAAAATGACCGCGTTCGATTCCGACCAACCGATAATTTCACCCAATTGCGGCACATCATCAAGGAGGTAAGGCGCACAGGTAAAAGTCGGCTGCGCTCCCATTTTTACATACGCATCCGCCAATCGACTGGCTGCATTTTCAAACGACGTTGGCAAGCCATATGATGCGCTATTTTCTCGGTCGACAGAGATCGCGTTGATGGTGGTCGGGATTTGCACTTTTGCACCGAGTTCTGCCATACGTTCGGCGAAAATTAAATTGGCATCATGGGCCAGAATACAGCCATCGATGTGGCCGCGTGTAACATCCGTCAATCGCTCGGCACCCAGAGCAACCGCCATGATACAGATTACCTCCATTGCCAAGGTGGTCGGGTCCGTTGGGTCGCCAGATAATCGCAACTTGTCTAGGGGCGAAAGCTTTAAATCAAATTTTTGTAAAGGCCGAAGAGTACATTTATTCTTTCTAAAAAAAAGTACGTTTTCTCGGATTGTCGCTTCTGGCACTTGAGACAAAGCATCAAATTCCTCGCTCTCAAGATGCGCTACAGCAATCGTTTTATCAAAAAAGCGTGCAGCAATCACCGCGCCGAGTGTCAGAGTTTCTTCAGCCATGGAAAAAATAAGCGCCGCAGGGGCGCGTCCGTTCAGCACGAGCTCCAGCAAAACCCCACTACCCGAACACGAGCCACGACTAGTTGGCATGACCAAGATTTTCCCTGCTATTTCATGGCCATACCATGGATGGTGAACATCGACAACTCGTCCGGTGAGGGGATCAACGCCACCCCAAAAACTCAGACCTTCATCAGAGTACAAAACGTCGCCAGTGGCTTCCGCTTGCACAATAAATTTCGACATTCTGCTCTCACCTTTCAAAAGAAATATGATTGGGTTTGATTGGGTTGTCGAGCACTATCACTATGCTAAAAATGGTTCGAAATTAGTGATGTATCCAAATATGAAGAACGAAGAGACAGCCAGGGGGCCGTCAGACAAATGAGACTCGGATCGGATTGCTAACACAACCGAAGTCTACACGCTAAATAATTGACGCCACTCAGCGAAAGTAGCGGCGCGGCTCAGCTTGAGATAGATACGTGAACAGAGGTGGTGTTCCTGCAAGTCCGTAAAGCCAACCTACCCCCACATCCAGCCTGTTTAGCGCCTTGAGCGGACTTAGGAGGCTTCAGCACGCAAACAGCTACTTAACCGCGTGGCACAGCAAACACTTTTAGCTAAAATCAGGCATTCAAAGAAAATTTTTTGTTAAGTTTTTGCACCAACAAAGCCGTGATTAGCCCAAGTAATGATGAAGCCCACATAAGTATTAGCAAGGGCATCTCAGTACTTCCAGGAGCTAGTACTAGCCCAGCTAAAGTTGAAAGACCCGCACCTCCAGCTATCGATATTGAGCCGCCTAAACCAGAGGCTGCGCCTGCTAAATGGGGACGCACTGACAACATCCCAGCAGTTGCGTTTGGAAGGCACAATCCATTGCCGAAACCCACAAAAATCAAACAGCCAAAAAAGCTCATCGCACTAGACTGCCCAAAAAAAGACAACAACATCGATAAAGACATGCCAATAAATATCGCAATCAGGCCGATTAAGATCATATAATCAATACTTAATCTTAATGAGTAACGTCCTGAAATAAAATTACCTACAAAATATCCAATAGCGGGCGTACCGAAATAAAGACCTAATTTT
>DGNZ01000410.1 GCA_002389175.1 Rhodospirillaceae bacterium UBA4479
GCATTACTTCGCCGTGCTGATCGGCGTCGGTGCGACCACCGTTAACGCCTATCTCGCCGAAGAAGCGATCTATGACCGTCATCGTCGTAATCTGCTGGGCGACATGGATGCAACGACCGCCATTCAGAATTTCAAAATCGCCATCGACCTGGGCCTGTTAAAGATCATGTCGAAAATGGGTATTGGCGTTCTCAGCTCGTATCGGGGCGGTTATTGCTTCGAAGCCATCGGCTTATCACGCGCCTTGGTTGCGGAATTCTTCCCCGGTATGGCGACACGGATTTCGGGGATCGGCCTTCAGGGGATCCAAGTCAAAGTCGCTGAAATGCACAAAGCGGCGTTTGATCAGGATGTCATTCCGTTGCCTGTGGGTGGGTTCTTTAAATACCGCGCCAGTGGCGAACCCCACGGCCACAACGGGCAACTGATTCACGTGCTGCAGTCTGCCGTCGGGTCGGAATCCTATTCGCTGTATAAAAAATATTCCGAGGGTGTGAAAAAATTACCACCGATATACTTGCGCGATCTCTTGGCCTTTAGCCCGAAACGTCAGCCCATCTCGGTCGAAGACGTGCAAAGCATCACCGAAGTGCGCAAGAAACTTGTGTCCCCTGGAATTTCCCTCGGCGCACTCAGCCCCGAAGCCCACGAAACGCTGTCCATCGCCATGAACCGCATCGGGGCGAAATCTGATTCCGGCGAAGGCGGCGAAGATTCATCACGCTTCCAGCCGCGTCCAAACGGCGACAATCCATCCAGTGCGATTAAACAGATCGCATCGGGACGTTTTGGCGTCACCGCTGAATATCTGAACAACTGCCGCGAGATTGAAATTAAAGTCGCCCAAGGTGCCAAGCCGGGCGAAGGCGGACAGTTGCCGGGCTTCAAGGTCTCGTCGATGATTGCCAAGCTGCGCCACGCCACCGAAGGCGTAACACTGATCAGCCCACCGCCACACCACGATATCTATTCGATCGAGGATTTGGCCCAGCTGATCTATGACTTAAAACAAATCAATCCCGACGCCAGCGTCTGCGTAAAGCTGGTGGCACGTTCAGGTGTTGGCACGGTGGCCGCAGGTGTTGCCAAGGCCAAAGCCGACGTGATCCTGATTTCGGGCCATGATGGCGGCACCGCTGCGAGCCCACAAAGCTCCATCAAATATGCCGGTATTCCGTGGGAAATGGGTTTGTCCGAAGCCAATCAGGTGCTGACACTCAACCGTTTGCGTCACAAGGTGAAGCTGCGCGTTGATGGTGGTATCAAAACCGGGCGCGATGTTGTCGTGGCTGCCATGTTGGGTGCGGATGAATTTGGTATCGGCACCACGTCATTGGTCGCCATGGGCTGCATCATGGTCCGCCAGTGCCATTCCAACACATGCCCCGTCGGCGTTTGTACACAGGACGAGAAACTGCGCGAAAAATTCGGTGGTACACCGGAAAAAGTCGTCAACTTGTTCACTTTCGTTGCCGAGGAAGTCACCGAGATTTTGGCCAACATGGGCTTTGCCAGTTTGGAAGAAATCACCGGGCGTTCCGATCTGTTGCGGCAGGTCAGTCGCGGTGCTGCGCACTTGGACGACCTGGATCTGAACCCACTGCTGCAACAGGCCGATCACGGCGGGCATCCCCGCTATTACAGTGGCGAAGGCCGCAACGAAGTCCCCGACACCCTGGATGCGCAAATCCTCGAGGATGCCAAGCCGACATTTGATCACGGTGAAAAAATGCAACTGACCTATGCGGTTCGCAACACGCATCGCGCGGTCGGGGCACGGACCAGTTCCCTGATCACTCGGAAATTCGGGATGACGGGCCTTGATCATAATCACCTGACGGTGCGCTTGCGTGGCTCTGCCGGGCAATCGCTGGGTGCATTTGCGGTTCAAGGTCTGGCCCTCGAAGTGTTGGGTGATGCCAACGATTACGTTGGCAAAGGTTTGTCGGGCGGCACCATCACACTACGCCCACCCGTTTCTAGCCCGCTTGAAAGCCACAAGAACACGATCATCGGCAACACGGTGCTTTATGGCGCCACCGCGGGTCGATTGTTTGCCGCGGGTCAAGCAGGTGAACGGTTCTGTGTGCGCAATTCAGGTGCCAACGCCGTGGTCGAAGGCTGCGGGTCGAACGGGTGTGAATACATGACCGGCGGCTTGGTCGTGATCCTGGGCGAGGTCGGGGCCAACTTTGGCGCGGGCATGACCGGCGGCATGGCGTTTGTGTATGACGAATCCAATACGTTCGACATTCAGGCTAATCCAGAAACCATTATCTGGCACGGTGTCGAAACCGAATACTGGCAGGATGTGTTGAAGGTCCAAATCCAACAACACGTGCGCCGGACTCATTCGCGTCACGGCTTACAGTTGTTGAACGATTGGAACAGGGAATTACCAAAATTCCGCCAAATCATCGCCCGCGAAATGATCGGTAAGCTTGAACACCCCGCCACCATCGCCGAAGAAGCCAAAATGCGCGAGGCGGGGGAGTAATCCCCCTCATCCCCGCCTTTGCGAGGACAGGCCTGTCCTCTCCCCACGCCGTAGGGGAGAGGTTAGGTGAGGGGGTCGCTTTTATTTATGGTCAAACACACGGGGATGCAGCTTGGATTCATAGATTCCCGCCTACGCGGGAATGACAGCTTACTGTTTTATCTCGTCACCCTCGCGAAGGCGGGGGTCCATAAATTATCGTAATAATTGATAGGTTTGAGATCACTTTCAAATTCCTCTGCCGTCACTTAGAATCACCCCATGTCTAACCGCCCCACCATTGGTATCTTGCTCGATTACGAAACATCGGGATCGTTTTCCAAGCGCCCGCATTATGCGCTTCGGACGGCATATTTTGATGCGATCTGGAAAGCGGGCGGCGTGCCCGTCGGTATCCCGTATATCGAAGACGCCAAGGACGCCTACTTGGATATTCTGGGTGGGCTGATCGTGCCCGGTGGTTTTTATGATTTTCCGCCTGAACTGTATGGCGACCCCGCGACGGGCGAAGCCTTGCACCCCCGCTATGCGTTTGAACGCCAATTGATGGCCGATGCGTTGGACCGCGACTTACCGACGCTTGGAATTTGTGCTGGCATGCAAGTCATGGCGGCGGCACGTGGGGCCACCATGTGGCGCGACATTAAAAATGATCTGGACTGCGGCGTCGATCATTTGAATGAAAAACCCGCCGAGCAAACCGCCCACACCATCACCATTGAACCCGATACGCGACTGCACGCCATTGCAGGGTCCGCGCAAATCGCCGTCAACACAGCCCACAACGAAGCACTCAATCATGTGCCCGATGGCATCGTCGTCAGCGCACGCGCACCCGACGGTATTATCGAGGCGATTGAGCTGCCCGACCGTCGCTTTGCCGTCGGTGTGCAATGGCATCCGGAATTTTTCCTGGGCGACGGTGATCCCAATTTCGCTTTGTTCGAACATCTGATCGCCGAGGCTGGTCAACGCGGATGAACAGCCCGCCCTTGATCGGCGTTGCCGGGTGTGGCGCGATGGGTCTGCCCATGGCCGAGAATTTGTTAAAGGCTGGGTTCGATGTGTGGGGATACGATGTTCGCCCGCCCTCGGAATTTGGCGCGTTTCACTCCCGCATGATCATCGACCCTATCGCATTCACATCCAAGATCGATATTCTGATTTCCGTCGTCCGCGACATCAAACAAACCGATGATCTTTTGTTCGATGATCAAGGCGTCATGACACGCGCCGACCATCCTAAAACGGTCGTCCTGTCATCGACGCTTTCGCCCCGCTACGTGGTTGAAGTTGAAAAGCGCCTGGACGGGCAAGCAACCGTGATCGATGCGCCGATGTCGGGCGCACCGTACCGGGCGCGCGAAGGTACGTTGACGTTTATGGTCGGTGGCGAAAAAGATCATGTCACATCGCTACAGTCCGCATTCGACGCCATGGGGGATGAGGTTCATCATATGGGGCCGACTGGGGCCGGGGCCGCCACCAAAGTCGCCAACAATTTATGTGCTGCTGCGGGTGTTGTGGCCGTGCGCCGCGCGTTGGCCGCGTCCAAAGCGTATGGGATTGCGCAGGACGATATGCTGGCCGTGATGCGGTCCAGTTCCGGCAGCACGTGGTACGGTGACAATCTGGATAAAATCGATTGGGCGGATGAAGGATACGATCCCACCAACACCATGGCCATTTTGGAAAAGGACGTGTCGAGCTTTGTCGATGCGCTGAGCGGCACCGATACCCTGACCCCTGGTCCGTTTGAAGAGGCGGTCCTAGATGAGATTCGCCGGATGGAGCCGTTGCAGAAATGAGCGTGATGAACGGGCGCGGGCCTGATTTCCTGATTGCGTTCGCGGCTATCACAGCGGGCGCGTGCGTCGCACTTGGGGCTTATGGTTCGCATGTGCTGGACGCCGATGCGGATATCAAATTGATGTGGGACAAGGGTGTCTCGTATCAGATGTGGCACAGCCTGGGCGCCATCGCTGCGGCCCTGTTGGCGACACAACGTTCAGCCAAGGCCCGCACCCTCGCCTTGGTTGCTGGATGGGTCATGATTTTAGGCGCGTTAACGTTTGCATCGATCCTGTATCATTTTGCTATTCATGAAGAGATTTACCTGCAGGGTGCGGCCCCCATGGGGGGATACATGATGATGGCGGGCTGGGTCGGCATCGCCATCGCAGCCCTTTGGCGGTCCAAACATTGACCACACATCCCATAACCTATTTTTACAATCAGAGGGTTCCGATTTATCGCGCCGCTATGTAGGGTAAGGTAGATTTCTGGGGGAGTTTCGGTAAAAACCATGACGCGCAAACGATTGTATCTAATATTAGATGCTGGCCATGCCGAAGACCCGTTGGCACGCGCCGCTGATATCTTTTTAGTCGCATTGATCTCGCTGAACGTGCTCGCCGTCATATTCGAATCGATGCCAGCGGTCTACGCCGCCTATGGCCCTTATTTCAATGCGTTTGAGATTTTCTCGGTTATCATTTTCTCGATTGAATATGTGACCCGTGTCTGGGTCGCAGTCGAAAGTGATAACCCCCGTTACAAGGGGTCGATCAAGGGACGGCTACGTTTCATGCTGTCACCGTTGGCGCTGATTGATTTGATCGTGTTGTTGCCATTTTTCATTGACGCATTGCTTGGCATCGACCTTCGGATGTTACGGGCACTGCGCCTGCTGCGTGTGTTCCGCCTGACGCGCTATGCGAATTCCATGAACTTGCTCCTGCAAGTGTTGCGTGACGAATCCTCCATCATTTCCGCCGCCATGTTCGTATTGCTGATGATGATCACGGTCGCCGCCAGTGTGACCTACTTGGCAGAGCACGAAGCCCAACCCGAGGCTTTTGGATCCATCCCCCACGCGCTGTGGTGGGCCGTGGTCACCATGACCACCATCGGTTATGGCGACGTGGTGCCGCAGACGCTGGTTGGACGTATTTGCGCATCGGTCATTGGGATCATCAGTGTTGGCATGGTTGCGTTGCCTGCGGGGATCTTGGCATCTGGGTTTAACGAAGCCTTGCACAAACGACGCGGGGCTTACGAAAAATTGGTCGATCATGTCCTCGAAGACGGTGTCATTGACCAGGACGAGCAGGCCGCATTACGGGAGCTCCAAGAAGAATTAGGGCTCAGTACCCACGACGCCGCCGCGATGTTGCGGGCCGGGTATCGCAAGAACGAACACTTGCGGGCCGTCTGCCCTGAATGCGGCACGACGGTAGAATTTGTGAACCCGGATCATAAACCAGACGGTAACGATGGTAGCGGGTCGCGTCGGGTTTCCAAATTCGGATAACGTTCAAGCGACCGCACGAATTTCAACAAAATCTTGTGATGGTACTGCAGATTTGCGCGGCGGTGCGATGACCTGATCCCCCGACGCAAAAGATCGCCCCATTCCCCCCGCCACAGCCAAAACCGTTCCATGGCAATTCACCGGCATCAGATACGTGACGATGGCAGCAGCATGAGCCCGCTCGCCATGCAACGTCGCCCCGATCAAGGCCAACAACCAGCGTTCATCCGTCGTCGCTTTGATCTTGTCCGGATGATGCATCATGAACGTTCGGTGCGCATGTATTCCAATCAAATACGACAGCATCTTCAGCGCTTTTGTCGCGCGCTCGCCCGATTGCTGACCCAGCGCGCCGATGAACTTACGACGAATGTACGTCATGTTTTCAGGGCTTTGAGACCACAACCGAAAACCATCCAGGAACAAAGCCTCTGGCTTACAAAACCGCGTCACATCATCTGACGGTCCTAATGATCTGATTTTTCGAAGTGTCATACGATCCTCCTTCACGCTGCTTTTTGGCACTTGTATCTGGATAGCATGTTTTTATTTTATTGCAAATGAAAATCATTCGCATTTAGTAAGGAAAAATGGCCCACTAAATCAAATTCAAGGTAATGAACGGTTTATCAAATAACTCCCCCGTCATTCCCGCGCAGGCGGGAATCTACTTGCGTCCATAGACCCCCGCCTTCGCGGGGGTGACATTGGTTTATTTTGTAGTTACCACGCCATTCCCACGTAGGGATCAGCCCCCTCACCTGTCCTCTCC
>DGNZ01000411.1 GCA_002389175.1 Rhodospirillaceae bacterium UBA4479
AACTTGCCCTAGTTCTTATATAGTCAAATCGTTCAATCGAGCTGAGCGCCCGTTTCATCCAAAACGTCATCTCCGGCCCAACGGGCGAAAAGATGGATCAGAATGATGATCATGGACAGGGGCACGGCCAATGAGATCCATACCATTGGTATCCCAAGCGTATCAGCTGTCAGCCCCGATTGGCGCGCAAGGTAACCCTTTGCGAAACCGCCCCGCAGGCCGATGAAGCAAAAATAGACCACCGGCAAGACAAAAATAAGCACCGCCGCGCTTTGAATCGCGTCCGCGAGATAACCAAGGTAGTTTGGGCGCTTTGGAAATACGCTGTTCATCAGAACAGCATCCAAGCGTGTCTTGAAGGACAGAGTCGCGCCCAGCAATCCGGTCCAGACCATCGCATAGCGGGCGACATCTTCGGTCCAGACGGGCGGAGAAGAAAAGACATACCGCGCGATAATCTGCACGACGACGGTCAGGAACATAACACAGACTGCAAACACGGCCACGCGGCGCATGATCAAGTGCAGGCGATCGCTGGTGCTGATGATGAAATGTCGCATCTGGCGTCTCCGGTTAGGCAAGAGGCGGGCCACGACATGCGGCCCGCCCATATCAGTTTAGCGGTTCTCGTCAGAGAGTTTCTTCCACAGAGCCGTGTCCTCGGCCGACATCAGGTCGGAGTTGTACACAGGCAACGAAGCTTCACGGAAGACAGCGCGCTCTTCGTCGGTCAAGCGCTGGACGGTCACGCCTTTTTCTTCAAGCGCAGTCAGGCCATTCTCAGACGCTTCGGCAAGCCATGCACGCGTCGCCGCATCGGCTGTTTCAACGGCGGCATCCACGGCGGCGCGATCGTCATCAGACAGGCTGTCATACCACGTTTTGGATACGATCACGGCGCGCAGCGGCCAGATCACATCGGCATTGGCGAAGTTCTTCACGAAGTCAGTTTGTCCAAACATCACAGGGATGAAGGGCGAGTTCAGGTAACCATCGATCACGCCGGTTTGCAGACCTGCAGGCACTTCGCCCCACGGAACGATTGTACCGCTGGATCCCCACGCCTGATACATCGCGATCTGTGCATCATCCAATGCGCGCATACGCAGCTCGGACATATCTGCAGGCGAGCGCACAGCTTGGGTCGTGGTGATTACGCCCGACGCAGGGCCAAGCGGCGCGAGCGCCAAAAGGATCGTATCCTGCTCGGCCAGGTTTTCATTGACGCGTGTATAAACATCTCCAGCGGCCAATGCCCGGTCCATGTGGTCGATGTTGGCAAAGATATAGGGTAAGCGGACGCCGTAGATGAATGGATCAACCTGCGCAACTGCGCGCACGTCTGAGAGCGAGACTTCAAGCAAACCGGTTGAAACTTGATCAAATTTTTCAGCTTCATTACCGACTGAACCGCGCGGCATTTCACGCACATCCATACCTGACTCTTTGAGTGCATTGCCAAACGCGAATGCCCAGTTATACGAGCCTGACGTTTCCAAATCCGGTTTACTGTCAAGAGCAATTTTGACCTCTGCTGAAGCAGATGTGGCCATCGCGAGTAGCGCCGTTAGTGTGAGTGCCTTGAGTTTCATTAGTCGTCCTCCTTTAGGTTTGGCTAGTTTAGGTTTGGCTAGTTCACAGAAAATCCGAACAGGCGTGGCAATGTGAGACTGATTGCGGGCCAATAGACCAGCACGAGCAACAACAGCACCTGAACGAAAATGAAAGGCAACACAGCATAAGCCAGCCGCCAGTAATTGAGATTTGTTAGGGCTGATACAACCACAAGGCATTTGCCCAGCGGAGGCGTAATCAAACCAACACACAAGTTGAAACATAGCACGACGCCAAGGTGGATCGGGCTTATGCCTTGCTCCAGTGCTTGGGGTGCAAACAAAGGGATTAGTAGGGTCAACGCCACCGGCGTATCCATGAACATACCCGCTATAAGAAAGACACCGATGAGGAAGAATAGGTACTTTGTTCCAGTCAGTCCGAAAGACTCGACCCAAGTTGCCAAAGCCTGCGACCAGCCCAATTGTCCGGCCAGGTAGCCTAGCACCGAAATTGCTGCAAGAATGATAAAGATTGTGCCAGTCATTTTTGCGGTGGCCTCAACCGCGTCAAAGATCATGCGCCAGTTCAAACCCTTGTAAAACTGGCCAGCCATGAGCGCAAAAAACACAGCAATTGCAGAGCCTTCAGTAGGTGTCGCCAATCCAAAGACAAGCGAACCGAGGATCACCACGGGCAAGCACAAAGCAGGGGCGGCATTGAGCAAGCTGGGTAGAAAACGCGGCAAATTCTCAGAAGTTCCTCCCGGATGACCTTTAATCTTCGCGATTGCTGCGTTTAAAAACATTAGCGCTGCTGCAAGAAGCAACCCAGGGATCACGCCTGCGATAAACAGAGCCGCGACAGAGGCTCCCGTCAAACCGCCATAGATAATCATGATGATTGAAGGGGGGATGATTGGTCCGATCATCGAAGATGCCGCCGTAATAGCACCCGCATAATATGGATCGTAGCCACGCGCCTTCATTTCCGGTACAAATGTACGCGACAAAGCGGCGCTATCGGCAATTGCAGATCCAGAAATACCTGCAAAAAATACGCTGGTCAGAATATTCACATGTCCCAAGCCGCCCCTGAAGCGACCCACGATGGATATGGCAAAATCAATCAGGCTGCGGGTCACCCCTGCGCGGCTCATGATTTCAGCGGTCAGGATAAACAATGGCATCGCCATAAAAGCAAAAACATCAAGCTGGGCAAAAATACGTTGAGGTAAGATCGAGAGAAACTGTGTCTTGTCGACAGCGACAAAGGTCAGGACAGAGACTGCGCCCATGAGATAGGCAAAGGCCGTGCCACTAATCAGCAGTAGAACAAATACAATCGGGATCAACCACATGTTAAACCGCCGTCCGTATGACACTACTGTTGCTTGCAGTCTCTGCGCACACGTTGGGTGGATGCGTCACGATAGAGGTCAACGCAACTTTCGAGTGTGGAGCGTGCGCCATTTTTGCCAAAGGCCGAGCCGTCTGCTCTGAGCGCCCAAAGAAATTTTCCATCGCCTTTGCTGTACTAAGTAACTGCTCATCGCCTCGCATTGGCCCTAACACTTGAAGGCCAAAGGGCATGCCAGCCGCATCGCGTCCACAAGGCAGAGTAATAGAAGGCGCTCCCGATAAAGACCCGCGATAGCACAGCGCGAGCCAACGGTAGTATATGTCCATCTTCTGGCCATCGATTTCATCGACATAGGGCTTTGTCCACTCAAACGGAGTGACGGGCGAAGTGGGCAGCAAAATTACGTCGAAATTCGCCATTAGAGCATTGAATTTACGCAATATGTTCGTTTGCTCTGCATGGGCCCAGCCACGATCAGCCAGTGTCATAGTTTGTCCAAGGGCAAGGTTATCCTTGATATGCGCACCAAAGTTTTCGGGTTCTTGAGCCACGGCCTCGCCAAAGGCTACGCCAAAACTCTCGGCCCGCAGAATATCAAAACAGCGATCCATATCACCCAGATTAAGATCCGCCGCGCGGCATTCCTTAACCTGTGGGCGAAGCACATCAAGACGGTCACGAAACGTTTCGCGAATACTTTGCTCGACCGGTGCGCCACCAAAATCTTCACTGAAGCCAACGCGCAATTCTTTCAACTCTGTGGATGGTAGCGTTTTGAAACGGCCTATTACTGGGGGAGTCGACAGCGGATCATCAGGATCATAGCCCTGACAAACAGACAACATCAGCGTTAGATCGTCTACCGTACGCGCCATCGGACCAAGCACCGAAATACCAGACCACCCCAAAGGTCGCGTAGTGTGGGCAATCACATCCACAGAGGGCCGGTATCCAACAACCCCACAAAGTGCAGCTGGCATCCGGAGTGACCCTCCCGTGTCCGAACCAGTACACAGCGGTAGAAGGTTGGCTGCAAGTGCTGCAGCAGAACCACCAGAAGAGCCACCGGCGATGAGGTTTGCATCAAAAGGGTTGCCCGTCGCGCCCCAAACCAGATTGCGGCTGTTTCCACCGGCGCCCATTTCAGGAACATTTGTTTTGGCTAGTATAATTGCACCTGCTGCACGCAGTCGTCCAACCATCAGCGTATCTTTGTCAGGCACAAAACTACGCATTCTGACGCTGCCGTAGGTTGTCAGCAAGCCTTTGGTATTTTGCAAATCCTTTACTCCAATCGGCAACCCGTCGAGCGGTCCCAATGGTCTTTCAGCTTCCCAACGCTTCGTGGCAGCTGCTGCCAGCGCAATTGCAGCATGAACGTCCATTGCCGCTAAAGCGTTTACCTTGGGATTATAACACGAAATTTCTTCAATGCACGCTGCCAGATACTCACTTGGCGTCAAGCTTTTGGCCTCAAAAGCCGCAAGAACATCGCACGCGGAACGCTCGAGTAAACCCTCTTTCTTCATAGGCCTCTGCCAATTTTGACTGAGAAACGTACAGACACCCGAGCACCCCTGAATTTTGTATATTGTTATGATAAAGGATACTAATTCCTAAAAATATTGAAATATTCTCTATTAACATTAATCAAAAGGAATGGTTTTGATGTCTTCAGTAGATTCCTGAAGACATTTCAAAAACAACGAAAGCGTTGGGTTTTGCGAGGCTTGATCTTTGCGCCAGAAGCAACGAGCCTCGGATAGCAAGTCTTGGGTTTCAAGCGGCAATATAACTGTCCGCCCAAGAGCCGCTTGCTCCTGCGCAAGCCGTTGTGGCAGCAACCCAATCGCGGGCATTACTCGCAAAAGTTCAAGATTCAGGGCCTGCGACAAAGAAGCAATTGTATTAGTGGGTGGCGTCAGTGCATTTAGTGCAAAGAGTGCGTCGATCGCCTGTCGCGCAACCGAATTTGGTTGTGGCAATATCCACGGATAACTGACTACATCAGCCCAAGTAAGTTCGCCAGCATGCGCAAGCGGATGTTTTTGCCCAGCGACAACCACTACAGGTTCGGAGAACAATGCCATTTGGTCTATCCCAGCTAGTTCCCGGGGTTGCCAAATCCTTGCTATTACAAGATCCAGCACCCCCGCCTCGAGCTGCGGTAACAATTCAACAAAATGTCCTTCCGAAACGGATACGTTTGCGTGCGGCGTACTGCGCTTAAAAAGCGCAATGGCTCCAGGCAGCAAAGTAGGCGCAACCGAACTAACAACACCGATAGAAACAGATCCTGAAACTCCACTAACCATCGCTTCAATTTCAAATGCTGCACGATCAATTTGGCCGAGTGCTTGGCGTGCATGATTTGCAAGGCGAATACCGATAGGCGTCAGGTAGAGCCTATTGCGGTCTCGCGTAACGATTGGTACACCAACGATTCTTTCTAGCTCAACGATTTGTTTTGACACCGCTGGCTGCGTCACACCTAGCGCTTTGGAGACCCGTGCGACAAGTTTCAAATCTGAGAGAGCCACCAAAGCACGCAAATGCCGAAGTGTTATGCCCTTTTGAAAGCCCTTACCAAAAATTTTTCGCACCTCTTAACAAACCCAACTGAACGGCATTACCGTGTCCACAAGTGGACACATCCAAAGTATATATGCGAAATTGACCAGCCATGTCGATAGAACGTAGATACGCTACTCCCACGGCAGAAACCATCCAGGTCCTAAATAGATTATAAGGTGCTGTCAGACGAATGAGAACTCGCATCGGATTGCTGGCGCAGCCTGAATCTATGCGCTCAATAATTGGAG